>JBQCHB010000294.1:0-4307 GCA_051955075.1 Flavisolibacter sp. | reverse complement strand
TTGCTTACAGAAATCACTTTTAACCCTGGGATATTTGCATACATGGCTTCATACGCAGTGGAGTGCTGCGCACCTAATTGTCCGGCACTTCCGTTAGGACCACGAAAAACAATGGGGCATCCAACTTGTCCGCCGCTCATGGCCAGCATTTTAGAGGCTGTGTTTAAAATTTGGTCCAGCGCAAGATTGGCAAAGTTCCACGTCATAAATTCCACAACAGGCCTTAGCCCATTTTGCGCAGCACCAACTCCTACGGCTGCAAAACCAAGCTCAGAGATAGGCGTATCGATTATTCTTTTTTCACCAAATTCTTCCAGCATACCCTGGCTTACTTTATAAGCGCCATTGTATTCTGCAACTTCTTCACCCATCAGGAACACCCTTTCGTCCCTTCTCATTTCTTCCTGCAAAGCCTCACGCAGGGCTTCTCTGAATGCAATTTCTCTCATTAATCCAGTTTTATTATTATGTGAATTTTAAATTATTCTTTTTTAAAAATAAGATGCAAAATTATTAGTTAAAGGGCAAATTATCAAAACTCTTTGGCAGTCAATATCATCAGGCTTAGCTCTAAAAACGCCTCTATCGATGTTAGAAAGGTGAATAACCCCACCAATTGTGACAAAAAGATGAATTGCTGAAGATTTTTTGCTTCATTTTTGATAAACCCGCACATAATCAATTTCAAATTTTCCCGGAAAGGAAGTTGAATCGGGGTTTCCGCCGTTATCGCCGCCAATGGCCAGGTTCAGCAGCATATAATGAGGTTGCTTAAAAGGATTAAAGCCACTTCCATCTTTATTCACCAGTGAATCCAGGGATACTTTATTCAGGAGTTGATCATCAATATATAAAGCAATAGAATTCTCATCCCAATCCATCCGCCAGATATGAAATTTTGACGCCCACTTTTCGCCGCCCAACGAATCGATATTGAACCTATTGCTAAACCATTCTGGATTGCCATCTTTTGCAAGACAGGCAATATTGGCCAATAACATCTTCCGGTAATATTCCATCATGTCTATTTCGCCGCTAGCCGGCCAATTTTTATTTACACCTAACGTCCACCAGGCAGGCCACATGCCTTTGCGGATATCAATCCGGCCCCGCATCACAAAACGTCCATATTTCCATGCATGCAATCCTTTGGTAACTAAACACGCCGAGGTATAATGAATGCTATCGCTTTGTTTTCGCCAATCGCTACTGCCGGCTTCGTATAAGGGATTTAATTTTTTAACTCTTTTAGCCTCAATGATGAGATTGCCATCTTCACAGCGCGCATTCTGAGGCTGATACCACTGCAATTCATGATTACGTACAAGACCTGTCTCATAGGTCCATTTGGAAGCATCGGGCAGACCATCCTTATCGAATTCATCTGCCCAAACCAGTTTATAGTGCTGCTGTGATTGTCCGATTGTAAAGAACATGGTGATAACAACGATTAACGCTAACAATATAAATTTAAAAAGCTTCATCAATAAAAATTTTGTGCTTCAACAAAATATAAATTAAGAGTATTTTTCCATTTACTAATTAAAATCGCGGTTGATAAGTTTGTTCACCCTTGATTTCAAATGTTACTCAATCAATTTTTTTATAAAGAGCTTTTATGCTATCTCCTGAAGCTGTTGGTTGGTTTTGGTCCGATTATGCTTGTGTTTAAACAGGAATATAAAAAGTATAGCCACTACCAGTGCGTAAAGCGAAAACGAGGTCCAGATGCCTTGCCAATCCTTACTATTATCCGGATGAGTAAAAAACTGATCGATAATAATCCCGCTGATGGAACTGCCTAACACCGCGCCTACGCCGTTAGTCATCATCATGAAAAGGCCCTGCGCACTGGCTCTTATCGAAGGGTCGGTTTGAGATTCGACAAAAAGAGAACCTGAGATATTGAAAAAATCAAACGCCATTCCATACACGATGCAAGATAAAATAATCATCCACAAGCCATCTCCGGGGTTGCCATAGGCAAACAGCCCAAACCGTAGAAACCACGCGAACATGCTGATAAGCATTACATTTTTAATACCGAATCTATTTAGAAAAAAAGGTATCGCTAAAATAAAAAGCGTTTCAGATACCTGCGAGATACTCATGATGATAGCCGGATATTTTACAGCAATTAAATTTTTATACGCCGGATTGTTTGCAAAATCATGTAAGAAAGTGTCGCCATAGGCATTGGTAAGTTGCAAGGCTGCGCCCAATAACATCGCGAAAAGAAAAAAGATTGCCATCTTCCTGTTTTTAAACAGGGCGAAAGATTGTAATCCTAATGCATCGGCCAGGGATTTTTTCGCCCCGCTGCTGAGCAATGGCGGGCATTTCGGTAAAGTGAACGCATATAATCCCAGCGCCAATGATGCTATTGAAGCCACATAAAATTGTTCGGCGGTGGTTTCGATATGCAATAAACTTACCACCCACAATGCTACGATAAATCCAATAGTACCATACACCCTTATGGGCGGATAATTAGCTACCACATCTTTACCATCCCTTTTCAGCGACGAATAAGCTACGGCAATAGAAAGGGAAATGGTCGGCATGTAAAACATCATATTCAACAGCATCACCCAAAACATCGTGAAGGGGTCATTTATCATCGGCAAAGAAAAAAGGATCAGGGCGCCGCATAAGTGAAAAATACCGTATAATTTTTCAGCGTCCACCCATTTGTCAGCAATAATTCCCGCAATGGATGGCATGAATAACGATGCAATCCCCATCGTAGAAAAGAGAGCGCCAAACTCCGTTCCTGACCATTGTTTGGTCTGAAACCAATAGGCACCGATAGTTATGAGCCATGAACCCCATATAAAGAATTGTAAAAAGTTCATTACAATAAGACGCAGCTTGATATTCTTCATTTACTTTGTTTTATCGATCCTATGTTGAAAACCCAAACAAATAAAAACCAAATCTTTCAATTATGGTGGGGTGTCCGTAAAAAATCGGTTCATTAATCAAAGCACGAACATTCGGTTTAAAGTTAAATTGCTACTTTGCACCTTTAAATTTTTCCTCTATTTTCACTCAACAAAAATTATAAATCTATCCGGGTGTTTAGAAAAATCTTTTTTATAACCTTATTGTTATTCTCCTTTCAGTTAAACAGCTTTTCACAAATAACCGCTACCCTGCCTCCGGTGAATAAAGAAGAGCCATTGGTGCGATGTGCAACTGACCAACGGGTCAAAATGCTTTTTAAAAAATTTCCTGAAAGAAAAATGATGGCGGAACGGCTCTCCGCTTTGCCGCCTAATAAAAGCCTGCGTGCGCCGAAACGTTTACAAAATGTTGTTTACCTGCCTGTGGTTTTTCACATTGTGCTTCCTAATCCGTACGAGGTGAGCGATGAAGTAGTGCAATCGCAGATAGATGCTATGAACACGGATTACGCTGGTTTAAACCCTGATACTACCAGTCTGCCCGCTGCTTTCCTGGCGGTAAGAGGTCATTCAAACATTCGCTTTGTATTAGCAAAAAGAACTCCTTCCGGAAAACTAACCAATGGAATAGAACGGGTATTCAGCAATACCAAGGGAAATCCGGACAATGTACTTGACTCTATTAAAAGAAAATCACTGGGTGGTGCCGACGCGTGGGATCCCAATTCGTACATTAATATTTGGGTAGGGAATGTATCGGGAGGAAATGTGCTTGGATATACTCAAATTCCAGGAAGCGGCAACCCGATTGACGATGGAGTTTTTTGCAACATACTTGGTTTTGGAATCAGTTCATGTAACGTCAGTCAATACAATAAAGGGCGTACTGTGGTGCATGAGCTGGGGCATTATTTTGGCATCAATCATATTTGGGGCGATGATGAGAATTCTTCCAATACCTGTGGTGGCGATGATTTCCGCGCCTTGACTGCTGATGGTTCTTCTTTTACGTTGCCTGCGAGTTTATATAACCCTCCGGGCAAAGGAAATACAGCCGATGATATTGGTGACACACCCAATCAAAGCATCGCATCCAGCGGATGTCTTTCAGGTATAAAAACAGATAGCTGCACCCCGGTTGCTCCGGGAATCATGTATGAAAATTTTATGGATTACACTTCTGACGATTGCTATAATATGTTTACAAAAAAGCAGGTCGAAAGAATGGAATATGTGTTAACCAACTATGAATCGGGACTGCTCACTTCTTTGGGAGGTCAAATGCCTTCAAATCCTGTAAATATTGACGCTTCCCCGGTAGCTTCTGTCAATCCCGGAGGGTATGAAGTCTCCGGGTGCTCTTCTGTTTATTACCCCAACATCATCAGTTGCGAAGGCAAT
>JBQCHB010000293.1:0-8738 GCA_051955075.1 Flavisolibacter sp. | reverse complement strand
CCTTGTAGTTTCAAAACGTACCTGGCTGTTCAGCGTTACCACGTTGGGAAAGATCTTTTTGGAGATCCCATTATCCTTATTACTGATCATTTATGCCCACAAGCAGTGGGACGGACGCATTTATGGCTGGCTGGTAACGGTGGTGGTCTTTACACTCATTTCCGTTTATTATTACAAACGGTGGAACCTGTTAGACCTGGTAATAAAGAAAAAATATGTGTGGCAGGCCATAGCTTTTGGCGCTCCCCTCATCCTGCACCAGGTTGGCAAGTTTGTGATCAACCAGGCCGACCGGCTGTTCCTCGCGAAAATGGTGTCGGTGGAAGAAATGGGCATTTACAGTGTGGGCTACCAGGTGGGTATGGTCTTATTGATCGTGTCAACAGCCTTCACCAATTTTTTTTCCCCTTTTCTTTACGAGCATTTGAATAAAGGCACAGAGGAGGATAAACTTAAAATCGTAAGGGTTAGTTACCTGTTTATTATCGGTATGTTTATCGTATTGCTCATTCTTACCATCCTTACGCCTTCCTTTTTTGCTCATTTTATTTCAAACCGTTTTGCCGGTGCGGCGCAATATGTTTTTTGGATCGGGTTGAGTTATTGTTTTTGGGGAGTGTACTTAATCTTCGCTGGTTATATATTTTACTTGAGGAAAAGCAGGTTACTTGGTTATATTTCCATCATAAATGTTGCTGTGAACCTTCTTAGTAATTATTTTTTCATCCTGTGGTTCGGGGCCATTGGTGCTGCCTATGCCACTTGCTTATCTTTTTTTCTGGTTTGTATAATTATTGGAATAGCATCCCAAAAGCTGTATCCAATGCCCTGGTTTTCGTTTGCTAAATTATTAAAACGATAAATTGAATGGTAGGTCCTGTTCGTAAAATACTCGGTTATATCTATGGCAAGATGCGATCGGCTTATTATGCTGAACGCTATGATTATTTTCGCCGGGAGTATGATATCAGATCTAATTTTGGGTTCAACGGCATTGACATCCGCATATATGGCAATGGAGAAATAGAACTAGGAAACAACTCATATATAGGGAACTATTCAACCCTTCAATTGACAAAAGGATATAAGATAAGTATTGGAACCAATTGTCAAATAAGCCATAACGTAAGAATGTACACATCAAGTGCTGATCCAGACCAGGATTTTACTAAAGAGAAAGTCAAACCAGCAAAAAAAGGGGACATTATTATAGGTAATGGCGTTTGGATTGGCGCCAATGTTTTTATCAACCCCGGAGTTACTATAGGGAATAATGCAGTAATTGGGGCCAACAGTATTGTTACAAAGGATGTTCCCGAACATGCGGTAGTGGGGGGTGTGCCCGCCAGGTTGATCCGCTACAAAAACTATTAAGTGCAAAAACCAACCATTGTTCATGTCATCAATAACCTGGGCATAGGTGGCGCCGAGGTGCTCCTAGCGAATACCATTCCGTTGCTTGATCATTATGATCACGTATTGATTTGTCTTTCCGGGCCCGAAACCCTGTTGGAAAAGGTAAGGCCTTATCTAAAGGCTTATTATGTATCAGGCATAACGCAAAAGATACACTGGATAAAAAGCGTTAGAAAAATCCGGAATGTTATTCGTAAGCATAGACCGGCATTAGTGCATAGCCACCTGCAACTAAGCAGCTTATTAACCAGGGTGGCCTGCCCATCCGGTGTGCCTTTAGTGTTTACCATTCACAGCACCTACAGCCAGGATGCCTTCCGCCATAACAGGCTGGCGCTTCTACTGGAAAAATTTGTAGCCAGGAAAAGACATGCTTTAATTGGTGTATCGCAATTTGTTATTGATGATTACCTGGCTGCGGTACCATTTAAAGGGAAGACCTTTACCCTTTACAATTTTGTGCCTTCAAGGTTTTTTGAGGCTGCAAAAACTCATTCTGCAGTAAATGGTAAACTGAAACTGGTAGCGGTAGGCAGCCTGAAGGAGGCTAAAAATTATCCCTTTCTGCTGGAAGCGTTCAGAGAACTACAACCTTCTGCTGTGCAACTTGACATTTATGGCGAAGGGCCTGAAAAATTAACCTTGCAGCAAACAATTGATAAACACAGTTTACCGGTGCGCCTGATGGGAAGGGCCAACAACCTGGAAAACATCTTGCCGCAATACGACGCTTACATCATTTGTTCGAAACACGAAGGCTATGGCCTGGCGCCCCTGGAAGCTATGGCCTGCGGGCTGCCGGTACTGGCTTCCGATATTCCTGTATTGCGGGAAGTAATTGGATCAAATGCATTGTTTTTTGACCCTCGCAATGCTACCGACCTGGCGCAAAAGATAAAAATGGTTTTGGATGATAATAATATATTGAAAGACCTTTCTGAAAAAGGCCGGCAGCGGGCTGTTGCCATTGCCAGCCAGGAAAAATATCAAAAAGACATCAACGCAATTTATAACGACCTTATAAGCAATAAAGCATGTGTGGCATAAGCGGTTTTTTTTCGGCAAAAAATAAGTTGGACAAAGAAGATCTTTTGCAAATGACCTCCTGCCTTAAACACAGGGGGCCTGATGCGGGCGGATTATTTATAAGTGAAGATGAACAAACAGGATTGGGCCACAGGCGCCTGAGTATCCTCGATCTCTCCGATGCCGCTAACCAACCTATGTATTCTTCTTGTGGCCGTTATGTCATTGTATTCAACGGCGAGGTATACAATTTCAGGGAAATAGCCACGTCTATAAAGCGGCAGGATCCTTCCCTGCAATTGCATACCACGTCAGATACAGAAGTGGTACTGCAGGCCTTTATACAAAACGGAAGTTCTTTATTTTCTGAACTGAATGGCATGTTTGCTTTTGCCATCTACGACAAGGAACAACGAAAGATTACCCTCTGCAGGGACCATATCGGCATTAAGCCCCTGTTTTATTATTGGGACGGGGAAAGTTTTGTTTTTGCTTCCGAACTAAAAGCTCTCGCCGCATTAAAGCAATTGAAAAAAGAAGTGAATGAGCAGGCCATCAGCCAGTTTTTACACCTGGGATACATACCCGAGCCATTGACCATTTACCGGAACGTTTACAAATTTCCTTCCGGTCATTTTTTGGAAATAGGGCCGCATGATGTTTCATTCCAGATCAAACCTTTTTGGAAGGTGGAAGACAAGATAGAAGCAGGCGTTTTAAAAGATGAAAGACAGGCAAAAGATGAATTGCGAAAGCTCCTGTTTGATGCGGTGGAAAAGCAATTGGTCAGCGATGTGCCCATTGGTACCTTCTTAAGTGGGGGCATTGACTCAAGTGTGGTAACGGCCATTGCATCAAAGGTGTCGCCGGGCAAGGTCAAAACATTTAATATTGGCTTTGAAGAGAACCTCTTTGACGAATCGGTTTATGCTGCCTCGGTGGCAAAGCATCTGAACACCGAGCATTATACCTCGAAAGTGAAGGAAAAAGATATACTGGAACTGGTACCGGAGCTGCTGAATGTGTATGACGAGCCTTTTGCTGATTCATCAGCTTTTCCTACCATGCTGGTTTCCAAACTGGCCCGTCAGCATGTAACGGTAGCCCTGTCGGGTGATGGAGGCGATGAATTGTTTTTGGGATATGGAATGTACACCTGGGCAAAAAGATTAAATAACCCTCTGGCGAGATTGTTCAGAAAGCCCCTAAAGAGCGGGCTGTCGTTAATGAACGAACGCTATAAAAGGGTAGCAGGAGTTTTAGATTATTCCGGCCGGACTCACTTGAAGAGCCATATTTTTTCGCAGGAACAGAAATTCTTTAGTGAAAGGGAATTAGCCCGTTTGTTATGCATGGAAGAAAAACCGGATTATGCCGGTCTGAATAAAATATTTGATGCAGTCCGTAGTTTAAATGCTTACGAGCAGCAGTCGTTCTGGGATTTGACCCATTATTTAAAAGATGATTTGCTGGTGAAAGTAGACAGGGCAAGCATGAAGTATTCGCTTGAGTCGAGGGTGCCCCTGCTTGATTTCAGGGTTGTAGAGTTTGCCCTAAACCTGGATACCAGCTTAAAGAAAAGGCAGGGCGTTTCAAAATATTTATTGAAAGAAATATTATACGAACTGGTACCCAGGGCCATTTTCGACCGGCCAAAGCGGGGCTTTGCCATCCCGCTGCATAAATGGCTGAAGGGTGAGCTGAGATTTTTAATGGATAAATACACCAGCAGGGAGATAATTGAAACCTATGCCATTGTAAACCACCAACAGGTAGCATCGTTAAAAAAACGATACCTGTCCGGCGAAAATTACTTATACAACCGCCTGTGGGCTATCATTTTGCTGCATTGGTGGCTTGAAGAAAAAAATTAAAGCTGCAATACCTTGCATAAAATGGTGTTAATCCATAAAATCAGTTGAACCTTTAAACAGGAAGCACATCAAAGTTTTTGTTTTTGAGTGTTGATAACAAACCGCTGATCATGACAAAATGGGTTAGGAAACATATTTGGGCATTCTTTGTTCTGTGCAGCCAAATGGCGGTGTGCCAGGTGGGTACCAATAGTGATTTGCTGGAAGTAAGCAAAATCTTGCAGGCGGAACTAAAAAAGGCGGGGATGGCAGTACCTGAAATAAGCTTTCAGGGAAAACCCGGCACCCCTGGCATTCACCTGGATTTACTTTCAAACGGCCAGAAAGATAAATATCAACTGGCTTTAAACCCTACTGATGAATTTTATGTCAAGGCTACAAGCAACTCACTTTACATAGCAGCCTCTTCTGTTAGTGGTTTGCGCAACGGAGCATATTGGTACCTGCAGTTTTTAGGTTACCGTTATTATTTTCCTGAGCAATCGTGGCACTATACACCTTCATTGGCTTCGGTTTATAAGCCGGTTGAAAAAACCGTTGTACCATCTTATATATTCCGGCGTATATGGTATGCCTATGGCACCGATTCAAAGCAGGCCGACCAGGATTATAAGCTATGGTCCAATGCAAATTTGCTGGGCGGCGAAGAGATCAATTCCGGCCACTCTTATGAAGCAATTGTAAACCGCAATAAGGCAGAGTTTTTAGTTCACCCCGAGTTTTTTGCGCAAAAAGTGGCAAGAGGAACCATTCCCAAAAATCCAAAATTTGAAGTAAGCAATGAAAGTCTGGTGCAATTATGTATTAACGATGCATTGGCCCAGGTAGAAACCTATATAAAAAGAGCAGGAAAGCCTCCCGTATCTATTTCGATGGATCCTTCAGATGGTGGTGGATTTTCTACCAGTGCGGAAGCTTTAAAAATTGGAGGTCCCAGCGAACAGGTTTTTTATTTGGCCAACAGGGTGGCTAAGGTAATGCAGCAAAAGTATCCTTCGGTTAAGGTTGGACTTTACGCATACAACTACCATTCAGCCCCGCCAAAATTTGCTGTAGAACCCAATATCATAGTCTTAATTGCAACGGCCTATAATCAATCATCCTATACATTCGACCAGCTTGTGGACATGTGGAAGAAGAAAGGCGTACGGATTGGCATCAGGGATTATCTAGGCGTACTGGCCTGGGACTGGGACATGCCAGGCCAGGTGAGAGGAAGTAAGACAGCTTATGTGGAACAGATCAAAGCTTTTCACAAAGACGGTGCCTTGTATTATTCCGGCGAAACAAACATTGGCTGGATCAGCCGGGGATTGGGCCATTACCTGGCAGCGCAGCTTTTATGGAATGTGGATGCAAATGTAGAGGCGCTCAAAGCAGAATTTTTTAAAAACATGTTTGGAAAGGCAGCCCCGGTTATGCAACAACTGTTGAGTAGTTGGGAGCAATACCGCCAGCCTGTGCCCATGGATGGCAACCTGCTCGAATGGTACCAGCTTGTAGATAAGGCCTCTTCCGCGGAAGCCGATCGTGATGTGCAAAACCGCTTAAAGCAGGTGAAAGAGTATTTGTATTATACCTACCTCTTTAAAAAATGGAAAGAAGCTTCAACAGACGAAAACTTAATCGCCTTGTTGAATTTTGCCTACAGGGTGAAGGACGAAGGTGTGGTGGCGAGCTATCCATTGTTCAGAACACTGGCCAATTCGGCCGTTGCTGGGAAAGAGCACATGCGGTTCAATGATCCTAAAGCGAAATGGAAGGCCGATAACACTGTTGTAACTAAGGCGGAAATTGATCAAAAGATCAACGAATCGAAAGCTGTTTTGAATGGAGAGGTAAAAGCGGTAAGTACTGAATGGCCTGCGGACTTTAAAACCGGTACCAATGGCCGGACGGAGATCAATGCAACATCCAAACCTGTTAAACTCAGGGGCGTACACAAAATCATATTCAAAATAGGTGATGCTGCAAACGCTTCCATCAACTTATCAGTTGGGTTTATAAAGGCTAAAAATTTCCGGCCTCTTGAAATGAGTATTTACCCATACAATAGTGAGCTTTCAACAAAAGAAAGTGAAACACTACTCAGCAAAACGATTGAGCCAAGGCAACCTCTAAAAAATATACCGCTAAGCTCTCTGAAGCCAGGCACCTATATAGCAGTTATAAATGATGCAGCCGGGGGATTTATGATAAGTTTCAACGATGCAGTTGGATATGGCATTGTTGCAGACAATGAATCAAAATTATGGACGCTTAACCGCACCAATTTATTTTTCGAGGTGAAAAAAGGTGAAGGAAAGATCGTTGTACAAACCGATGGCGTGTTGACCTTAACCAGCCCTACCGGCCGTAACATTAACTTACAAGGAAAACATCCGGTAACCAACATTATTGATGTGAAGGAGGGAGAAGAGGGCATCTGGCAAATGAAGAATCAAAGTGGTCGTATTTGGATACAGGGAACACTACCCATTTTAAGTCCTGATGAAAAGCATTTATTGCGAATAGACAGATAAAAAATGAAGCATTGAAAACTGTTCTCTATCTCTCCTACACCGGCATGACCGATCCTTTAGGTCAGTCGCAGGTGCTGGCTTATTTAAAAGGCCTTTCCCAAACAGGAAGGTATCGATTCACGATTATTAGCTTTGAAAAACCAGGAGCTTATAAGCGTTTGCATTCAGATATTGAAGCTCTTTGCAGGGAAGCCGGCATTACCTGGCACCCGCTTTCTTACACATCCAAACCACCTGTCCTGTCCACCTTCCGTGATGTGAGGAGAATGCGGAAAAAGGCCAAAGAAGTAATCACGCAACAGCATATAGACCTGGTGCATTGCAGAAGCTATATCCCTTCCATCGTAGGACTTGATATCAAAAGGAAATTCGGTATTCCCTTCCTCTTCGACATGCGGGGCTTTTGGGCAGATGAAAGAATAGATGGCGGCATATGGAAATTATCCAATCCTCTTTACCGTGCTATCTACAACTACTTTAAAAAAAAGGAAAGACAATTCCTGCTGAACGCAGACCACGTTGTAAGTTTAACACAAAATGCCAAAGACGAAATTCTTTCCTGGAAACTTCGTTCAACAGGGCTGCCTGTCACAGTAATTCCCTGCTGTGTGGATATGAAGCTTTTTGATCCCAATAAGATTCCGCCTGATGAACAACGAAAAGTTAGAGACGAATTGAACATAAGTTCCGATGCGCCGGTGCTTTCTTATATCGGTTCGTTGGGCACCTGGTATATGTTGAATGAGATGATGGCATTTGCAAAAGCTTTTCAGGATGTGTATCAAAACGCCGTCTTTATGGTGCTTACCGGCGAGCCGGAGCAAATGGTGTTGGAAGCTGCTTTGAGATCGGGGTTGAACACGGCCAATCTAAGGGTGATAAAAGTTTCCCGCAACCAAATGCCCCTTTATATTTCCCTAAGCACCATAAGCCTGTTTTTTATCAAGCCGGCCTTTTCCAAAAAAGCTTCGTCGCCGGTGAAGCAGGGCGAATTGATGGCGATGGGAATTCCTGTTGTGTGCAATAATGCTGTAGGAGACACGGGGGAAATAGTAAAGAAATATAAAGCAGGTATTGTTATTTGTGACTTCTCGTTGCTGGCTTACAACCAGGCCATTAACGAAATTGGTAAAACAGCTTTTGATAAGCAGCAAATTGTGCAGGGCGCCAGGGACTGTTTTTCTCTTGAAAAAGGCGTTCGGTTGTACAGCCAGGTATACCAACAAATGCAAAATGGATAAAATAAAAAAGCTGCATTTTTTGTTGATCTATCCCTTGTATAAGGCGCCCAGCCAGCGTTTTCGTTTTGAGCAGTATTTCCCTTACCTCAATCAAGCCGGTTTTGATTGTTCCACCAACTGCTTTTACGATGAAAAAACGTTTTCACTTTTATATGCTCCAAAAAATAAGATCAGCCTGGCTATCAGGATGCTTTTTTGTTACCTGCGCCGCTGGGTGCATATGTTTAGACTGGGCGGGTACGATTATATTTTGATACAGCGTGGAGCTGCGCCTTTTGGTCCCCCCGTTTTTGAATGGGTGATCCGTTATCTCTACCGCAAGCCCATCATTTATGATTTTGATGATGCCATTTGGCTGCAGCCGGAGAAAAAGCCTTCACGCATACGTCAATGGATAAAATCGTATGCTAAGGTGGGCAAAATTTGCAGCTGGGCACAGGTGGTGGTTACCGGTAATCAATACCTTGCTGCCTATGCCGTTAAGTTTGCAAACAATGTAAAGGTCATTCCCACCGTGGTTGATACGGAAAAGCGATTTACGCCGGTCAATCTTCCTCCAAACAAAAAGACGATCATCGGCTGGACGGGTTCTCATACCACTTTACCTTATTTACAGCACTTAGAACCTGTTTTGGCAGGGCTTCAAAAAAAATACGATT
>JBQCHB010000292.1:0-15492 GCA_051955075.1 Flavisolibacter sp. | reverse complement strand
TTTACAATGTATTTCATTACTACCCTCCCCCTATTTCCTTGCAGGCATGTTGCAGGATTCAGCAAGGTGGTAGCTGAAAGACAATAAGGGATTAGCAGGAAAGCAGCAAGAAAAGGGCGGTGCACTTATTGAAGAAACCGTTATAGTTTTCTGATATTAAAGTTTTAAATTTACAAAAGGTTAATAACCTGGTGCTTTACTTTGCAGATCTTAATTCCATACAAACAAAGAAACAGCTAACCAATATTCTGCAAAGACTTCCAACCTGTGGCGTTTTTCCTGAAAAATATGTATCCTTGCCATATCTTCTCCCCGATCCTTTTATTTCGAACCGTGATTAGAAGTATGCAATAAGCACCTACATCGTAATTATTTTATGCGGCACTATTTCACATACCAGCCTCGCCTGTAAGGCTTTTCACGGATGCTTTTTAGAGCCTGCATTATCTGCTGCAAGTGTTGTAATGAATATTACTCCTTTTATAACTCCGTTTATCCCTATTTAAAAAAATAGCCAGGCCTTTCTCACCGCATTAACCTGTAAATTCCTTGTCTTTACTTATCAAACGACTAAATTAAATCCCTTGTAAAAACAGCCCCTTTATTTTAAACAGGTAATTAAAGCACAAAAAATATTATCCTACTAATTTGGTAGACTAATTGGAATCATTATATTTGCACCGGATTAATTAACTATTTAATCACAAGCATATACTTTATGATTCTTCAGATAATCAGATATAGAATGCGATGTTGTCTTTCGTTAATGAACTTATTCATTACACGATTCTCCAACTGCTATTTACGAATGCGGTGGAATCCTATCGCCTGATTATAATAAAGCTTCTAAAATTATTTTTTACCGGCCAATTCATTGGCGACATAATATTTCCGATGCAACATTTATTTCTTAATGCACCCGCCGGAGGATTGCCGGAATGTTGATTGAATTAAAAAAAATAAGGGAAATAGCAGCAACTATTTCCCTTTGATCCGAATATAAATATTCTTCACATTTTAACTTCCTACAAATGTACATAATAAACAGGTACACGAGCCTCGTGGCATTTGCTGCAATTGGCTTCACAACGCCATTGCAGGCGCAAAAACAAATTACACATCAAAGTCAATACTGGCTTCGTTATTATGGGAAATACCAACTTTCCCCGAAATCAGAACTCAACCTGGAAATAGACGACCGGCGGTTCTTTAAAAACAACCGCCAGGCCAACTGGGTATTGCCACGTGTTACTGTGATCCACCAACTGGGCGCAGGGTGGAGCGCCGGGGTGGGATTTACTTATTACACTTCTACCAATCCTGCTGATCCATCCGTCCTTTCAACAATTGCTGTTCCTGAATTAAGGCCCCACCTTGAATTAAATTATAAACAGGCTGTTGCCAGTTTACTCATCAGCCATCGTTTCAAGTTGGAAGAACGCTGGACACGTAACAGCAGTAACAACAAACTTACTGATGGATACAATTTTAAAAGCCGGTTTCGCTATCAGTTACAATTACAGTACCCACTTGTGAAAAAATCGACTTCAGCAGGCACATTATATGCAAAGGTCTCAGACGAAATCATGCTGAACCTGGGCCACTCTGTTGTGAACAATACGTTTGATCAAAACCGGGCATACTTCGCATTAAACTATGGCATCAGCAATCATTTGCAGGTAGAACTTGGCTATATGAATTATTTCCAGGAGCGCAGCTCGGGCACGCAATATTACCAGAGGGATATTGCCCGCCTAACAGTTTATCACACCATTCATTTTTTCAAAAAACAGTAATCCATTTTTCTAACCCGACAAATTCATTATTATGAAAACCAAAAAAATCATAACAGGCATTTTATTTTTTTCACTTTCCCTGAATTTTATTGCATGCAACAGCGGCAAATCTAAAAGTGTTACCATAAGCGGCGCATTTGCCTTGTATCCGCTTGGAGTAAAGTGGACAGAGGAGTATAAAAAATTACATCCCGATGCGCGCTTCGATGTGTCAGCAGGCGGCGCAGGCAAAGGGCTTACAGATGTGTTGGCAGGCGCAGCAGATCTTGCTATGTTTTCCCGGGCATTGACGCCCGTTGAAAAACAAAAAGACATCGTTCTTTTTGCAGTAGCCAAAGATGCAGTGCTGCCCACTTTCAGTGCAAAAAATCCTTTGGCAGCGCTGATACACCGCAAAGGGCTTACACACGCTCAGTTAAAGCAAATTTATTTTTCGGGAAAAGATATTGATTGGGGCAACGTGCTCGACACGCCGGATAAAAATAAGATTATCGTGTACACGCGTTCCGATGCGGCGGGCGCTGCCGACACCTGGGCAGCTTATTTTGATGGCAGGCAGGAAAATATCAAAGGTACCGGTATTTATGGCGACCCCGGCCTTGCGGACGCAGTAGCCAAAGATCAATATGGCATTGGGTTTAATAATGTTGCTTATGCGTATGACATTACCACAGGTAAGAAAAGGCCCGGCATCGATGTGGTGCCGATAGATGTAAATAATAACCGGCGGATAGATCCGGAGGAAAATTTTTATGATAACGCTGACAGTGTGCTGAAAGCGATCGCTGACGGGCGTTATCCTTCGCCGCCTGCACGCGATCTGTATTTTCTTACGAAAGGAAAACCTGTTGATTCGGCTGTGATAAATTTTTTGAAATGGGTGCTTACCGATGGACAGCAATATGTAAAGGCCGCGGGGTATGTACCTCTGCCCACTGATAAAATACAGGAGCAATTAGATCAATTAAAATAATCGTTAACCATTCATCAACCGGAAACAAGATGACAACGTTTTTCACTTTGCCCCGGAAGTGGGTGGATCGTTTATCCAACATCTGGATGGTGATAGCGATGCTTTGCCTGCTGCTGTTGCCATTGGTAATTGGATTGGGGCTGGTATTGAAGTCGCTGCCATTATTCCAAACTTATTCTTTTGGCAGCCTAATCACCTCCGCTGACTGGTCGCCAATGGAAGGCAAATTTGGCTTTTACGCATTCATCATCGGGTCGCTGTGGGTAACGTTGTTGTCTTTTATTTTGTCGGCGCCTGTGTGTCTGCTGGCGGCTATTTATCTCACGCAATACGCGCCCAAATGGCTTACACAGGTTATGTATTTTGTAATAGATGTGCTGGCCGGAATACCATCCGTAGTGTATGGCGCATGGGGCGTGTTGGTAGTGGTACCATTAGTGAGCGAATATATTGCGCCGGCATTTGGTTTTTCTACCACGGGTTATTGTCTTTTGTCAGGCGGCATTGTGTTGGCCATTATGGCTGTGCCTTATATGCTGAACATGCTGGTGGAAGTATTTCGCAGCATTCCGATTGAACTAAAGGAAGCATCGCTTTCGCTGGGCGCCGGTTATTGGCAAACGATCAAATGGATTTTACTGCGCGAAGGAAAAACGGGCATTATTGCTGCGCTCAGCCTGGGTATCTCCAAAGCGTTGGGCGAAACCATTGCCGTGCTGATGGTAGTCGGCAACGTCGTACAGGTGCCACGCAATGTGTTTCAGCCGGCTTATCCTTTGCCTGCACTTATTGCCAATAATTATGGAGATATGATGTCAGTGCCTTTGTACGATTCAGCGCTGATGCTGTCTGCATTATTACTGTTTATGATCATCATAATATTTAATGCACTCACGAACCTGCTGGTATATAAAAAACAAGATGCATAATCAAAAGGGCTTTATGAAAAATAAGAAACAATCAGAAGAACAAATTTTTCTCTGGATCATGCGCATCGTTACTTTCAGCATCATTTTCGTTTTCGCTTCGATATTGGTAGTGATCGTTCAGAAAGGATGGCATGCCCTTTCATGGGAAATGATCTCACAGGAACCGCAAGGCGGTTTTTATTTTGGAAAAGGCGGCGGCATAATAAACGCGATTGTTGGCTCGCTGTATCTTGCTTTTGGCGCTACGTTCCTGGCCGTGCTCATTGGCCTGCCCGTGGCCTTGGGAATGAATGTACACTGGACGCGAAATAAACGCCGGGTAAACATGCTGCGTTTTTTGCTGGATGCATTATGGGGCGTGCCTTCCATCGTGTTTGGTGCGTTTGGCTTTGCGCTGATGACCTATTTTCAGTTACGTGCCTCACTGCTGGCGGGCATTATCACCGTAACGTTATTTATCGTACCGATATTTATTCGTGCGTTCGATGAAGTCCTGCGCACCATTCCGCAGGGATTGCTTGAAGCTTCGTATTCATTAGGCGCTACACGCACACGAACTGCTTTCGGCGTATTTTTCCGGCAGGCATTACCGGGATTTATTACTGCCTTATTGCTGGCATTTGGCCGCGGCATCGGCGATGCAGCCTCTGTTTTATTTACTGCCGGCTATACCGATCACATACCCCAGACTTTGCAGGATCCTACCGCCACATTACCATTGGCGATATTCTTTCAGCTAAGTTCCTCCATTCCTGAAGTGAAAGAAAGGGCTTATGCTGCCGCGCTGATCCTGACAGGAATTATTTTATTGATTAGCATTGTATCGCGGCTGGCCATCAAAAAGTTTAAGAAAAATATCATCTAAAAAGCATGTTGCAAATGACTGATACCATAATCAATATAAGGAACCTGAATGTAAACGCCGGCGATGCGCCGATTTTGAAAAATATCAATCTTGAAATACCACGCAATAAAATAACGGTACTGCTGGGGCCATCAGGCTGCGGAAAAACGACATTGCTCAAATGTTTGAACCGGCTGACAGACCTATACCCGCAGTTGCACGTGAGTGGCGAAGTGCTGATAGATGGAGAAGATATTTTTCAGCCTAAACACGACATTACACAACTCAGGCAAAAGATGGGATTGCTATCGCAAAAGCCTTTTCCCTTGCCCATGTCGGTCTACAACAATGTTACGTATGGCCTGAAGATAAAAGGAGTGAAAGATAAAAAGCTGTTGAGCAAAAGCGCAGAATACAACCTCCGGGGCGCAGGACTTTGGGAAGAAGTAAAAGACCGGCTTCACACGCCGGTAGGAAGATTGTCCATCGGGCAGCAGCAAAGGCTTTGCCTTGCAAGGGGATTGGCGGTAGGGCCGGAAATTATTTTAGCCGACGAGCCCACGTCTGCTCTTGATCCTATCTCAAGCAGAAAAATTGAGGAGAAATTTTTAGATCTCAGGAACGATTACACATTGATTGTGGTGACTCATATATTGCGCCAGGCGCGGCGTTTGGCCGACCATATTGTGTTCATGTATTTCGGTGAAATAATCGAGCAAGGCACACCAGATGAAATCTTTAATCATCCGAAAACGGCCATCCTGAAAGAATACCTGCAAAGCGGGCATTAATAGCTCATTAGCTATTAAGGATCGTGTATATCCATCCATTCACTAAATATAGTAACACAACCCTGCCATCTTTAATCCAGTCGATTAAATCATGAAGTGTAAAATTCATAACCTAAAGAATCCTACAATAGTAACAGTTAACCTCTTTCATCATTGAATATGGAAGAAGATTTTCAGAGGTAGTAAAGCGTAACAATCACCGGTATAACATCTGTGCCTAATCAACTGCTTATTTATTATATTGTTCGTCACTTACTTTTTCCAACCAGTCAACCACTTTACCATTCAGATTTTCCTGGATGGCAATATGCGACATACCGTTGGTCGGCGTAGCACCGTGCCAATGCTTTTCATGCGGTTCAAACCAAACTATGTCACCTGGATACACCTCTTCAATCAGACCTCCATCTTTCTGTACCCAGCCGCAGCCGGCCGTAATAATTAATGTCTGACCGAGCGGATGAGTATGCCATGCCGTCCTTGCTCCTGGTTCAAAAGTAACGATAGCTGCTGCACTACGTCTTGCCTCATTCACATCAAATAAAGGATCTATTCTCACTGATCCGGTAAACCAATCTTGGGGTCCTTTAGCCGAAGGTTTTGAACCTATTTTTGTTATTTGCATACTCTTTTATTTTAGTTTTCAGACTATAGTTTCATAAGAAATGACACATGAAAAATTGTGGTCTGAATTTTAAAATCATTTCTTTCCGTATACAGGAAATTTGCTGTGCTCTCCATAATCTTCAATTGGTTCCACGTTCTTCAACTGTTCCATATCCTCTTTGGTAACCACAAAATCAACTTCTGCGTTGGTTTTCATGTGTTGAGGATTTGCAGTTTTCGGTAGTGGCAGCAAACCAAGTTCCAGGCAGTAACGAATCGCCAATTGTGACACCGAAACCTTATATTTTTTGGCCATCGCTGCCACCTTCCCGTTCTTAAATAATTCCCCGTGGCCAAATGGCGAATAAGCCTCCACAAGAATATCTTTATCCTTATTATATTGAATCAGTTCTTCCGGTGTATTGCTTATGTGCACCAAAATCTGGTTGACCATTGGTTTAACAGAGCATGAATCGAGGATGTTATCAATATCCGCCCTTTCAAAATTGGAAATACCAATCGAGCGAAGTTTTCCCGCCTTATAGGCTTCTTCCAGTGCTTTCCACGCTTCGCGGTTTCCTTCAAAATACGGTTCTTTTTCATGAAATTTTGCCCACGGTTTAGGACTGTGAATGATCATCAGGTCGATGTAATCAAATCCCAATTTTTTCAACGATCCATCGATGGATGCAACGGCTTCTCTATAAGACTTAATTTCTGCTGCAAGTTTAGTGGTTACAAACATTTCCTCTCTTTCTATACCACATTGCCGGATCCCTTTGCCAACGCCGCTTTCATTGCCATAGGCCTTTGCGGTATCGATTAGCCGGTAACCGGCTTTTGCAGCTTCCTTCACTGCTTGTACCACGTCCCTATCTTTTATAAACCAGGTGCCAAGACCCAGTTTCGGAATTGCAACGCCATTGGATAGCGTGTAGTTTTCTTTTAAGATCATCATAAATTTTGTTTGATTTAAACTGGAATTATTTTTATGGTTGCCGCGCGGCTTCGATTGCTTATCATTGGAGATAGGTATGGACTGTCGTTGTATTTCTTCCTGTATGCCTCGTCAATAACACTATTTATATCCCCATGAACCGGCTCAAATCTTACTTCTCTTGTCATTCCTGCTGCAATGATGCGGCCGGCTTTTTGTTCCAAAGCAGATTTATACCATCTTGAATTAACGCCGTTGTAGGCTCTCACATACAAATTACCATCTACAATAACTGCCCATATCCATGTAGGCGTTCCGTATGTTTTTCCATCCTCACGAAAGGGGGCAATGTGCAAGTCATCTGCTTTATCAACACGGTTCAATTCATCCGGTAAAAATTGTTTGTTCTCTATATTCATGTTCAGCATTTATGGACTACCCGTTTTTTATATTTATGAATGATGGTCGTTTTCATTGAGGTTTACCGGTTAATCATCTTTTGTGCCTGTTCACTGTAACGAGCCCCCTTTACCTCGATCTTTGCAACCGCCTCATTGATCTCTTTAAGGTCTCTCTCGTTTAGTGTTACTTCGGCAGCGCCAATATTTTCTTCCAGCCGTTGCAATTTCGTTGTCCCCGGAATAGGAACGATCCAGGGCTTTTGCGCCAATAACCACGCTAATGCTATCTGCGCATTGGTTGCCTGCCTACCGGGCAGGCAGTCATTCTTTTCTTTAGCAATCCTGCCCAATAGACCAACTAATGCCTGGTTTGCCTTCCTGTTTTCTTCAGAAAAGCGAGGAACGGTGTTTCTAAAATCGCTTTTATCAAACGTCGTGTTTTCATCAATCTTCCCGGCTAAGAACCCTTTGCCTAAGGGACTGAAAGGCACAAAGCCGATTCCCAATTCTTCTACTGTTGGAATAATTTCCTTTTCTGGTTCTCTCCACCACAGCGAGTATTCACTTTGCAAAGCGGTTACCGGCTGAACAGCATGTGCTTTTCTGATTATTGCGACACCCGCTTCTGAAAGACCGAAGTGTTTTACTTTGCCTTCTTTAATTAAATCTTTCACTGCGCCTGCAACATCTTCAATAGGAACGTTGGGATCTACACGATGCTGGTAGAACAGATCAATCACATCTGTTCTTAAACGCCTTAGGGATGCTTCTGCAACAGCTCTTATGTTTTCAGGACTGCTATCTGTGCCTAAAGCCGTTTTGCCTTCTTTAAAGCCAAACTTTGTGGCAATAACCACTTTGTTACGAAACGGCTGTAAGGCTTCACCAAGAAGTTCTTCATTATCGCCCGGGCCATACGCCTCTGCTGTATCAAAAAGCGTAACACCAAGCTCAAAGGCTTTTCGGATCAATTCAATAGCCATTTTTCTATCAGTTGCAGGGCCTAATCCAAAACTCAATCCCATGCATCCAAGGCCCAGTGCAGAAACTTCTAAACCATTTTTTCCTAATGTTCTTTTTTCCATTTTTCTTATTTAATGTTATTTTTTCAACGAAGCCATATCAATTACGAAACGATATTTCACGTCTCCTTTCAGCAAACGCTCGTAGGCTTCATTGATTTGCTGAATGTTAATCATTTCTACATCTGCAACAATATTGTGCTTACCGCAGAAATCCAGCATCTCCTGTGTTTCGCCAATGCTGCCAATGGTTGACCCGGCAAAGCTTCTGCGAAAAGGAATTAAACTGAATGCTGCCACAGGAAGCGGATGTTCGGGTGCACCCACCAACGCCAGGGTACCATCTACTCTGAGTTGAGCCAAATAATCATTGATATTATGATTTGCAGAAACGCAATCCAGTACAAACTGAAGCTTGCCGGCATAGCGCTCCATTTGGCCGGCATCTTTTGAAAGTACTATCTCATCAGCTCCGAGGCGTTTGGCATCTTCCACTTTCGATGGCGAAGTGGTATATACAATTACTTCTGCCCCCATCGCCTTTGCCAGCTTCACCCCCATGTGTCCTAAACCTCCAATACCCACAATGCCTACTTTTTGACCAGCGCCAACTTTCCAATGCCTGAGTGGTGAATACGTGGTGATACCGGCACACAGCAAGGGCGCCGTTGCTGCGGGATCAAGGTTTTCAGGAATACGTAACACATAATTTTCGTCTACTACAACGCTTTCCGAGTAGCCTCCATAAGTACGGCCTCCAAGATGTTTATCAGGCGAGTTATAGGTCAGGGTATTGCCATTTTCGCAATATTGCTCCAAACCTTCTTTACAATAATCACATTCACGACAGCTATCCACCATACAACCCACTGCAGCCAAATCGCCTGCTTTATATTTGGTAACATGCTCTCCGACACTTACGACTTTTCCAACGATTTCATGTCCCGGCACACATGGATATACCGTACCATGCCATTCATTTCTTGCGGTGTGCAGATCGGAATGGCAAACGCCACAATATAAAATTTCTATCTCTACATCATGGGCTGTTGGCGTTCGTCTTTGAATATTCAATGGGTTCAATGGCGCTGTTGCTGCTTTTGTGCCAAATGCTTTTACCTGTTTTGCGCTTAGCGTTCTACCGCCTTCCGCTGCTGTTGCTGTTTCTTGCATATTTATTATCTTTTTTGATTCGTTTAAAGTGATTATAATTTTATCTATTTATTAAATGCCTTTAATAATTTTAGCAGGGATCCCACCCACTACCGTATTATCAGAAACGTCTTTTGACACCACTGCACCGGCGGCTACTACTGCATTTTCGCCAATGGTTACTCCGGGCAATATGGTCGCATTGGCCCCAATCCAGGCGTTCTTTTTGATATGAATGGGCCCTGGCACGAGCGACTGCCTGTTTTCAGGAGCCAAAGGATGCCCTTCTGATAATAGATTGACTTTTGGCGCTATCAGTACGTTGTCTTCAATGGTGATACCGCCTAAGTCCAGGAAAGTACAGTCAAAGTTGATGAATACATTTTTTCCGATTTTAGTATGCTTTCCGTAATTGATGAACAACGGAGTAAATACCGCTACGCTTTCGTCAATTTCACTGTTCGTAATCCGGCTTAATAAAATCCTGATCTCAGCAGGGTCTGACGAGTTATTCATCTGGATAAGCAGTTTTTTTGTGGCGTAAGAAGCGTCGCGCATCTTATAGGCCTGCGGGTCGTTTGAGGGTATTGTTTCTCCGTTTCTCAGTCGCTCAAAAATGTCTCTTTTGTTTATCATCACGCTTTAGTTTATTAGAATTATTCTATTACCACCGATGTATTAATGACCCAATCAATATACTTCTGCGAATTTCCATAGAATAAATGATCAGGGGGTTATACAGGATACAGTTCTTTTTACCACTTTTACTGATTTTGGGTTAAATCCGTCGCAGGCGCATTTTGGTTTACTAAATTTGTATGGTAATAATCTGAGTATGGAACACTTTGAGAGAATAGATACCGTAAAGCATTATAATGATTATGCAGGAGTAGATACGCTGCATCCCCTGGTTAGCGTAGTGAAATTCAGTGAACTTTCTTTTGTTAAGAGCTTCAGGCGGTATATGAATATTTATGCCGTGTTTCTAAAAGATACCAAATGTGGTGATATAATCTACGGCGGGCAACCTTATGACTATGAAGATGGAACACTTGTTTTTGTTTCTCCCGGACAAGTTTACGGAATTGACAATCGTACTGTAAATACCAATCCGTCCGGATATGGATTGCTGTTTCACCCCGATTTAATTGCAGGAACTCATTTAGCACAAACTATCAAGGATTATTCATTTTTCTCTTATGAGGTAAACGAGGCGCTGCACTTATCAAAAAAAGAACGAAAAACAATTGTGGAATGCTTTGAAAAGATTTCTTCGGAAATAGAACAGAATATTGACAAGCATAGTAAAACACTCATTGTATCGAATATAGAATTGCTGTTGAATTATTGTATGCGTTTTTACGACCGCCAATTCATTACCCGGAGCCATGTCAATAAAGATGTGTTGGTGCGATTTGAAAACCTGCTTACCGATTATTTCAAATCTGAAAAGGCACAAGCCATAGGGTTGCCAACAGTAACCTGGTGTGCAGAACAATTGCATCTTTCTCCTAATTATTTTGGTGACCTTATCAAAAAGGAAACAGGCAATACGGCCCTGGATTATATCCAATCCAGGCTGATTGAAGAAGCAAAACTTAAGATGTCCGATGCTACAAAATCAATCAGTGGAATTGCTTACGACCTTGGATTTAAATATCAACAGCATTTTACACGATTGTTTAAACAAAAAACCGGTATGCCTCCTAATGAATACAGGCAATTGAATTAATTACTTACAATTGTAATTGTTCATTTATTTCTATTCGGAAAAACTTCAAGGGAAAGCATACGGAATATAAACCAAAACAAGTTTTTGTTTTTTTAAATTGTAACAGTACTTCTTCTTTAAAAATTCAATTTTAATGCCGTCGCCAGCGGTGCTGTATAGCATAATTCACTCCTGTTCCGGCTTACATATACTTTTCAACATAAGGTGCATAACAAGTTGTCCGTGGATAAAATTGGGATTATAAATTTACACAGAATTTTGGTTGACGATCCACCCCGGGTGGATTTCATTAAAAGGGAATCCCGTTAAAATCGGGAACTATCCCCGTAGCTGTAAGCTTCATCATATTGTTTCATCTTCATGCCACTGTCCGCCAGGCCACGGATGGGAAGGCTCTAAACAATGAAGTAAGTCAGAAGACCTGCCAGAATCGTTTTTAGGTAACAACACTTTCGGAGGAAAAGCGTATGTACTGATAGTTAGGACTTTCAACACCGGCTCAACTTTTCAGCTTCATACATATTTATATCCGCAGGTAATAAATATTTATTTTATTATGGGATTATTTGCAAAAAGAATCAACTACAAACCATTTGAATATCCTGAAGTGCTGCAGTTTACGGAAGCAATCAATAAATCGTTTTGGGTGCACACGGAAGTCGATTTTACCGCAGACACGCAGGATTTTCGCTCACACCTTAGCCATGCGGAACAAAATGCGGTAAAGAACAGCCTGCTCACCATTGCGCAAATTGAAGTTGCTGTAAAATCTTTTTGGGGCAATTTATATCATCACTTTCCAAAGCCGGAATTAAACGGCCTGGGAAGCACGTTTGCTGAGTGTGAATTCCGCCATTCTGAAGCGTATTCACGTTTGCTGGAGGTGCTGGGATACAATGATGAATTTGAAAAACTGGTCGAAGTGCCCGTCGTAAAGCATCGTATTGAGTTTCTGTCCAGGGCATTAAACAAGGTAAATTCAGCTCACGAAAAAGAGTATGTCATTTCATTGATTCTCTTTACCATCTTAATTGAGAATGTTTCCCTGTTCAGCCAGTTTGCAGTAGTGCTGTCATTTACCCGGTTTAAAGGGCTGATGAAAAACGTAAGTAATATTATTGCATGGACATCAGTAGATGAGCAGGTGCATGCCAATGCAGGCATCTATCTGATCAATAAATTAAGGGTAGAATATCCTGAATTGATTGATGAAGCGTTGATTGAACAAACGGTTAAGCTCGTAACGGACTTTATAGAAATTGAGGAACAAATTATTGACTGGATTTTTCTCGAAGGCGAGATCAGCACCATTCATAAGGAAGACCTGTTGAATTTTATAAAGTTCAGGGTGGATGAAAGCCTGGGCAAAATAAATTTTCCTGAACAATTCTTTATCAGCAGCAAACAATATGAACCGATGAAATGGTTTGAAGAAGAAGTGTTTGCCAACAGCCTGGATGATTTTTTTGCTAAACGCCCGGTGGAGTATACCAAGCACGATAAAAGTATTACTGCCAACGATCTTTTTTAAACCTGACACATTTTATTTAACCTATAGATCTTTTAATATGGAAATTGTAAATCCCCTTATTTCGAAACCCCCCTTAACGGAAAAGCTCTGGTGGAAAAATGAAGAGAGCGAACAAATGCTTAACCGTGGCTACCTGTTGAAAGGTGAAACAGTAGACGGCGCTATTGGACGCATCTGTAAAGCTGCCGGGCAACGTTTATACAAACCCGAACTAAGTGAAGCCTTTCGTGAAATGATTGAAAGAGGCTGGATGAGTTTAAGCTCACCCATCTGGGCCAATATGGGTACAGAGCGCGGACTGCCGATTTCCTGTTTTAATGTGCATGTTCCCGACCATATAGAGGGCATAACACACAAGCTTGGCGAAGTGATTATGCAAACGAAAATCGGTGGCGGAACTTCGGCGTATTTTGGTAGTCTGCGTGGGCGTGGCAGCGCCGTTACCGACAATGGAAAAAGCAGCGGCGCCGTAAGCTTTATGCGTTTGTTTGATACGGCAATGGATACCATATCACAAGGCGGTGTAAGGCGCGGCGCTTTTGCAGCCTACCTTGATATAGACCATCCGGACATTGAAGAATTTTTGAAAATAAAAAACATCGGGCACCCGATACAAAATTTATTCTTTGCTGTTTGCATTCCCGATTACTGGATGCAGGATATGATAGATGGCGATATTGCAAAAAGGGAAATATGGGCTAAAGTGTTGGAAAGCCGCCAGCAAAAAGGCCTGCCTTATCTTTTCTTCACCGACAATGTGAACCAGGGGAAGCCTCAGGTGTATAAGGATTTGAATTATACCATCAATGCGAGCAATCTTTGCAGCGAAATCATGTTGCCTTCCAATGCTGAAGAATCGTTTATTTGTTGCCTTTCTTCCATGAACCTCGAATTGTATGATGAATGGAAAGACACGGATGCTGTCCGCCTGGCCCTTTTCTTTCTGGATGCGGTATTGCAAGAGTTTATAAATAAGACGGAGGGCAATTATTACCTGGCAAGCGCCAACCGGTTTGCCAAAAGACACCGGGCGTTGGGATTGGGCGTATTGGGATGGCATTCTTACCTGCAGAAGAACATGGTTCCCTTTGAAGGCATGAAAGCCAAACAGCTTACCTCAAAAATTTTCGGTGATCTGCGGGAAAAGGCCGATAAGGCCACAGCCGACCTCGCACGCATTTATGGTGAGCCGGATGTACTTAAAAGTTATGGCCGTCGCAATACGACCACGTTAGCTATTGCTCCCACTACGTCGTCATCTGCTATTTTAGGGCAAACTTCGCCGGGTATTGAACCCTTCAGCAGCAACTATTATAAGGCGGGATTATCAAAAGGTAATTTTATTCGGCAAAATAAATATCTGAAGCAATTGCTGGAATATAAGGGAATAGACACTCCGGATGTCTGGCGGAGCATTATGCTGAATCATGGAAGTGTTCAGCATTTAAAAGAATTAACCAAAGAGGAAAAGGATGTCTTTAAAACCTTTAAGGAAATAAGCCAGCTCGAAATCATCCAGCAGGCTGCCATTCGACAGAAATATATAGACCAGTCGCAAAGCCTGAATCTGAACATACCTCCTGATTTACCCGTAAAGGAAGTAAACAAGCTGATGATCGAGGCGTGGCAGCTTGGCATTAAAACCCTGTATTATCAGCGCAGCCAGAGTGTATCAAAAGAAATGGTAACAAGCCTCGTTACGTGCACCAGTTGTGAAGCGTAATTAAACTGACCGTGGACAATTTTTTATTTTGGTTAATCAAAAGGTGCTGCATAGATTAAAGCTGTTTTGCCAAAAACAAAAAGGAAAATTTGTGATAAAGTCGTTTACTGTCCCGGGGAACAATAGCTGAGGGAACGCCTTTGAAAATTATGCGCATACCCTTTTCAAAAAACCTAGGGTTTTAAAATCTTATAGGGTTCCGGTTTCTTTGCAAAAGGAAACGAAGTGCTGTATTGGGCGATACTGCAAACAAGGAACTGTAGGTTGATAGAAAAACTCTGAAGTGTTGAAACATAAACCAAAAAATAAAAAGAGCGGAGATTAAAAAGATTTTAACCCCTCACTTAAGATCTATCTTTGTGTGCAATAAATAAGGAAACTCCTTTTTCCTTTAAGGCCGTTTTTGCTAAACCCGGATGAAAAAATTCAGATAAAGAACTTCTGCCAAATGCACCCATTACTATTAAAACAGGAACCGCTATTTGATCCAGAAAATTTTCGAATTCATTTTTTACTTTCCCCTCAAGTTTTTGAAAAGTAAGATCAGGGAAATGAGATTGAAGCTTTTCTTTGAAATAAGTTTTCATTTCCTTTTCATCTTCCTGTTGCGGGTTAATAGATACAAAGGAAGTTGTAAGCCGAAGATATTCCGGTAAAAGTGAAATATATGCTTCAATCGCGATCTTAGCCGAAAAGCTATTGTCAGACATTAAAATTACCTGTTGAGGCCTTTCATTCGTTGAAGTAATAAAAGCAGGACAATGAGTCTTTGAAAAGACTTCTTCCGGAAAGTTAATTTCTGAATCTGTGATAAGCAAATCTGAATCCGCTGTTTTATCAATTAATTGCTCAACGCTAATGTCTTTTTCGATGGAGCAGGTGATTCCATTAAGCAAGCATTCATTTTTGAAAACTTTTATATAATCTTCAATCAGTTGACTGTTTTCTTCCGAAATATTTTTTGCGCTGCTGACATCTTCTGTAATGGATAGATCATTTGGAAAAGGATAGTCTGAATTAACGCGCTCTTTACTTTCTGACAGATAAACGGCATG
>JBQCHB010000291.1:0-4322 GCA_051955075.1 Flavisolibacter sp. | reverse complement strand
CCCTCAATAGTTATAAAATCGTTTTTACCTAAGTTGGAAACAAGGCTCAGGTTAGAAGTTTTTCTGTCGAAAGTTGAATTAGGAGTTTGAGCTTTTGAGTTTAAATCTGACAAAGAAAACCTGAAGTTAAGCGCTCTGGTTCCTCCAAAGAAGGCAATGGTGTTGGTGAAATCACTTGAAGGCCGGTAAAAATTATTGATATTGTCTTTCACATGAACCGCCTTATAAGGGCGCATTACCCCGTCAAACTGTATTACAGACGACCCATCTATTTTTGCTCCGTAAGATAAACGGCCTGCACTAAGCGCCGCTGCCTGCGTAGCTGGTTTCACTCCATCGTTTCCTGAACCATACACATATTGATAGTTAGGATAAGTAGCCGGTGTTCCAACCATCAGGTTCGTGTTATAGCTTACGCCAATTCCTTTCTGCGCTCTTCCCGATTTAGTGGTAATGAGGATGACACCGTTAGCAGCCTGGCTGCCATACAGCGCGGCAGCGGCGCCACTTTTTAACACGGTGATTGATTCTATATCATCCGGATTAATGCTGGAGATTCCATCGCCAACGTCATAATTAAAACCAGTGCTACTTGCAGAAGCGCCACCGTTTCCATTATAAATTGGTGAGCCGTTTACTACATAAAGAGGCTGATTATTGGCATTTGGGTTAATAGCACCTACGCCACGAATAACCACGCGGCTGGAACCACCGGGGCCTGAAGCAATTTGCGTGGCATCTACTCCAGCAATTTTGCCGGTAAGGGCGCTGGCCACATTATTTTCCCTGGCCTCTGTAAATTCTGAACCTTTCACTTCTGCGGCTGCATACACCAATCCACGCTTTAATTTTTTAACACCGAGCGCGGTAACTACTACCTCATTGAGCGAATTATCGATTCTGTTTAATTTGACATTCAGGTTTTGTTGTGTGCCCACCTGGATCTCCTGGCTATCGTAGCCGGTATAGGAAAATACCAAGATAGTGGCCGCATTTGGAACATTAATTGAAAAGTTCCCCCGCGCATCTGTAGTGACACCGGTGCGGCTACCTTTTATCGTAACGCTTGCTCCGGGAAGTGGATTACCGTTTTCATCCTGAACATTTCCATGTACTTCTATGGGAGGCGGCGCCTCGATGAGATTGGTTTGCACCGGTTGGAAAGGTTCTTTTGCAGGTTGAATTACAACGGTGTTCCTTACGATCGAATAGGTGAGATGCTGACCATTGAGACAGATAGATAATGCCTGAGTAAGGGTGGCATCCTTAATTGAAATATCAACGAGGCCTGTATTTTTTATTAAAGCCTTGTCATAGAAAAATAAATACCCGGTTTGGCGCTCAATCATCTTAAAAACCTCCGTTAACCGAACGTTCTCCCTGATAATTGTAATCTTTTGGGCGTCACTTTTTGCATTAACCTGGAAAGTAAAAAATAACAATAATACAATCGTTAGTTTCATAATCATCCATGCTTTGGCTTTTAAAGATTTGGTATCCCTTTTATTTTGGCTACCTACGGTTAAAATCATAGTTTTGATTTTTGGTTATAAAATTTGTTTCAACGACATTTTTAGCCTCCACCAGCAGTGCAGCGAACATTGCTGGTTTTGTTTTTTAAGCTACCGGCTTATGTGACAATACAGTTTATCTACAGAAGAAAACTTTTTGTTCTTTTTTCCAAGTTTTCACAGTAAAGCAGGAAATAATCATTTTTTTTATTTTATCACCGAACAATTATTTTCTTGCCTTCAACAGAAAATTTTACATTACTCAATTCCAGAATTTTCAGCACTTCAGACAACTCGGCATCCCTGCTAATTTTGCCTTCGAAAGTCCGCACCGGCACGGGGCCGTCAAATACGACATCTACATCGTACCACCTGCCTATTTCTTTCATTATTGTGGTAATGTTTGCACCGCTGAATTGAAAAAGCCCGTTTTTCCACGCCATTACTTCATCCATATTGGCAGCTTTAATTTCAATATTATTATCATTTTTTCTTAAGATTGCCTGCTGTCCGGGTTTAAGCATATCAGAAACGGGACCTTTCGTTATTTTTACGCTGCCTTCCAGCAAGCTGGTGCGCATTGAATTTTCATCCTGGTATGCGTTAATATTAAAATGGGTTCCCAACACTTCTACCTGCATACCATTTACACTTACCCGGAAAGGTTTTTCTTTATTTTTTGCGATTTCAAAATAGGCTTCGCCAGTCAGCGATACTTGCCTCGAATTGCCAACGAATGCCGTTGGAAAGTGCAATGAGGAGGAAGCATTTAACCAAACTTTGCTGCCATCTGGCAACACCACCATATACTGGCCGCCGCGCGGAGTGCTAAGTGTATTATAAGTTACCGGCATTGCAGGGTTTACAGCCATTTTCCCATTGTAAACCAACATGTCATTTTGCTTGCTAATGCCGGCGCTCCCCTGCAAAATTTTTCCATTTTGAACACTATCAAGAACGATAGCCGTGCCATCAGCCAAAATCAAACGTGCATGATTTCCACCCGGAACTATCGCTTCAGCCTTTTTAGACGGCATAACCACTCGTGCGGTTGTTTTTTGATCACTACCTTTATTTTCTATTTTATAAAAAATCCCGGAAAAAACTAAAATAAAAATCGCCGCAGCAGCAATACGTATCCATGGTTTAAGAACAAATTTATCTTTTGTCAGCGGAATTACTTTTGCCTTATCACTTTCTAAAATTCTTTGCACAATTGGGAGTGAAACATCCTGGTTCATTTTCGCTTCACCACCGCTGTTGCGGATAGCTTTTTCTAACAATCGTTTTACTTCAACTTCATTGCTACTATCGTTTATTAATGCCATCAGTTCTCCTTCTTCCTCTTCAGAACATTTATAATTGACATAGCATTCGAATAGATATTCTAATCTTGACAAAGGCATAAAATTGATTGATAGTTACTGATTAAGTGCAACCAGGAGCATTACGTTATCAGTATAAGAGTCTTCGTTATGCAGGTTTGGGGGAGTTTAAGCAAATCTTTTTTTGAAAAAAAATTCTGACATTGATTATTTGTTTGCGATTTTAGATACAGGGCAGTTACGGTTAAGGGCTATTCCAGTTACTACAATTGACTTTTCATCACACATTGCTGAATCAATTTTTCCAAAAAAAATAAAAAATAGAACGGAATAACTTTGCTTGCTAATAAAATCAAAATTTATGAAGCATAAAGTGAGGCTTAAGTTGATTTCTTAACGTCCTTCTTTGGAAAGATAATCCTCTACCTCTTTAGAAGTAACCGTAAGCTTCGTAGGATACTTCGCAATCCATGCTCTGAATTCGTTTTTAACTGTATCCGACCACTCACCATGAATTTGTCCTGAGGGATATTTTGCCTGTTGAAGAAGAAATCTCTCAAACTCATCACGTAAAGCTGTCATCTCAGAAGCTGCGACAAGCTCTTCAACAAGGAACGCGGGTACAAAGGCAACTCCATATTCATTGGCAAAAACCACATCGCCGGGAAACACGGTAACCTCCCCAATCCTGATAGGTGAATTAATCGCTGTAGGCGTCATATCTTTAATATATGATGGATCGTGGCCCTTTACCCAGGCATTAAATCCTTTTGTATCTTTTAATTCCTGCATATCTCTGACAGAACCGTAAAAAATAACTCCCTTGCCGGTTTTGCCATAAATCGCATTTCCCAGGCTGGATCCTATCAGCGTTCCGTCTTTAACTTTACCTAACCGTCAGCAACGTATACATCACCCTTCGTCAAAATGTCAATTGGCCAAATATTAATGCCGCCCCTTTGAGACCTTCCTTCCAATTTGCCATGTACTTTTACTATACTATCCAAATCAGGGCGTGAGGGCATGAATTGCGCAGTAACAACTCTCCCCACCATCGTTTCACCCGGCTTAAGAATAATCCAATCTTTTGCCACCTGGTTGTGATACCCCTTCCTCATCAGGTATCCCCATATTTGCTCAAGGGTACAGTTTTTTAGTCTCTCCAGAGTTAAATCGGATACCTTCGGCCTTCCATCAGTAAAGCGCTCCCCTTTCCAACCAGAGGTTAGTTCTTTCACATATTCTGCGGAAGCTCCTATTTCCTGTGCATTCGTAAAAATGTTAGATGATAAAAAAACGGCTATAATTAAAATTCGTTTCATCGTTGTTGATTTTACTATTTTTTTCTTTTTTATTTCTCAGTTTTTGCCGGTATTTATCTTACCAATATGAACACGGCCTCAGGCTTCGCCTGACAGGGCAGTGTATGATTGTCTACTTCCACATACGCCCAGTAAATGAACAAAAAGCTGAACTTTTTATTCTT
>JBQCHB010000290.1:0-5144 GCA_051955075.1 Flavisolibacter sp. | reverse complement strand
TTACAGGCTTGTTAGACAAAGCAGGTATGCATATTCCCGATTGGTTGACGATGGATTATGTAACAGCGCAAAGAGGCTTTGCCGAAGGAGCCGAATCAGCGGTAAGTGCCTGGACTCATGCTCCGCAAATATTTGGCTTCCGTATATTAATGGATGTTCCGGCTTTTTTAATTGTGGGCTTAATTACTTATGTTGTTTTCATTGGCATTAAAGAATCAAGATCATTGAGCAATATCATGGTCATCATTAAACTGGCTGTAATTTTTCTTGTGATTGTGCTGGGTGCTTATTATGTAAATCCGCAAAACTGGTCACCGTTCACACCTAATGGCGTAAGCGGCATTTTAAAAGGCGTGTCGGCTGTGTTCTTTGCTTATATTGGTTTTGACGCCATTTCTACTACAGCCGAGGAATGTAAAGATCCACAACGTGATCTGCCTAAAGGGATGATCTATTCGCTTATTATTTGCACCATCTTATACGTGTTGCTGGCGCTGGTTTTAACCGGCATGATCCCTTACACAAAATTAAATGTTGGCGATCCGCTGGCCGAAGTGTTTGACCAGCGTGGGCTTTTTTGGGTTTCCGGAATTGTAGCCGTGAGTGCCATTATTGCTACAGCCAGCGTATTGCTTGTATTTCAATTAGGACAACCACGCATCTGGATGAGCATGAGCCGCGACGGGTTGCTGCCTAAGATATTTTCACGCATTCATCCAAAGTATAAAACGCCTTCTTTCTCCACTATATTGACCGGGTTGGTTGTTGGCATTCCGGCACTGTTTTTAAATCTTGACGTGTTGCTGGCCCTTACAAGTATAGGAACTTTGTTTGCTTTTGTATTGGTATGCGCCGGCGTCATTGTATTGCAAAAACAAAAGGAGCGTCCCGAATCAAAATTCAGGGTGCCGCATGTAAATGGTAAATATTTGATACCACTTTTATTTATTGTGGCTATAGCTTTAGTAATCATTTATAATCCAGAACATTTCAAAAACATCTTTACCAAAGAAGGTTTTCCTATGGCCATCTTCTGGATCGTGGCGGCCTTCATTGCTGTGTTGTCCTTTGTAAAAAGTTTTTCTTTGATCCCCGTGTTGGGCTTTACCAGTTGTTTTTATCTGATGGCGCAGGAAAGCCATACCAACTGGTACCGTTTCCTCATTTGGCTCGTAATAGGACTGGTAGTTTATTTTACCTATGGTTATAAAAACAGCCGTCTTGCCAAAACAACAGTGGCCGGTGCCGGCGCTGCAGAAAGTAAATTATAAGTTGACATCTTCTATCGGCATTTCAGCTGCGAGCTACGAGTTATGAGCTGCGAGGCGTAAAGGCAGAAATTGTCTTCAGTCTCGAAGCTCGCAGCTAATAGCTCATAGCTTGTACATGTTTCCTTCGGCAAGCTCAGGATAATACTGCTTATTTTTGCGGCATGAAATACCAGGTTGGCGACAAGATCGTTGTGCTGCACTCGAACGAAGAAGGAGAGGTGATTGATATTATTAATGACAAGATGGTAATGATTGAAGTGCGGGGCGTAAAGTTCCCGGCTTATATGGACCAGATCGATTTCCCTTATTTTAAACGGTTCTCTGAAAAGAAATTATTTCCGCCTAAGAAAGAAAAGAAATACGTTGAGGATGTAAGAAAAGAGAAGCCTGTTTCGCAAAAAGTGGCGGATGGTGTGTGGTTATCTTTTCTGCCGAAATTTGAAACCGATGAATTTGGTGATGATGTGGTGGTGGAGTTAAAAATTCATTTGGTCAACCGCACAGAAAAAGCCTACAATTTTAATTATTACCTGCAGTTTTTTGGCAAGGCCGAATTCGAAATTAGAAACGAGGTCAACTCCTTTGGCGATTTTTACCTGCACGACATTCCTTTTGAAGATATTAACGACAGCCCCAACTTTAGCTTTGAATTTTCTTTATTGCACCCCGATAAAAAGAAAGCCGATTATTACGAAGCTTCGCTGAAACTAAAACCCAAACAACTCTTTGACAGGATAGAGGAACTGAAACAAAAAGGCGAAGCCACTTTTGCTTATAAATTGTTCGAGCATTACCCCGACAAACCCGTTGATGAAACCATCGACATTGATTCGGCTGCGGCCAAAGGTGTGAAGATCTACAGTCTCAAAGACATTCGCAAGCATTTGCAGCCTGCCCGTACGGTGGTCGATCTGCATATTGAAAAGCTTACCGATAACTGGAAGCACTTGTCGAATGCTGAAATACTGAGCATGCAGTTGAAGGAATTTGAAAAGTGGTACGAGCTGGCGCTGGCGCACCACCAGTCGCAGTTAATTATTATACATGGTGTAGGCAGCGGCCGGCTGCGGGATGAGATACATGATATGCTGCGGTTGAAACGTGAGGTGAAATCTTTTGTTAACCAGTACCATCCTTCGTTTGGCTACGGCGCAACAGAAATTTATTTTGTATGACACGAATTACTGCGAATTACACAAATCAATTTGTGCAATGGCGCACAAGCAGCGTTATTATGTTTACCGCTGTCAACTAAAATAAAAAGTGAGATACCTTTTCTATACAACTATACTGCTTTGTGCAGTTTTATGCAGCTGTAATAAAGAATGTTTCGATAAGCAAATAGAAGGCGATTACAAAGGCGTGTTTTACAGGCAGACGCCCAACGCCATTGCCATGCGCAGCAATGTATCGCTGCACTTTGCACAAAATAAATTTACCGGCCTGTCCGACATGCAGCAATACCCCGCCATTTGCCAGGGCAGTTTTGCGGTAAACAAAGGTGTGCTGTCGGTTACCAACACCTGCTTTTTTACTGCCGATTTTGACTGGTCGTACATCTTCAACGGCAATTACCAGTACCAGTTAGAAGATGCACACTTACGCATTTGGAGAGATTATCCCAATGGCAGCCAGGATGTTTGTTTGTTAGAGAAATGAAGTTGTCATTAATAGCGATACCATAAGCCGCATAGCAGTATAAGCTATTACATACAAGTAGCGATTTTGTAAAAGGCCATTCTGAAAAGGGTGACTTTTTTGTGTTGAGGGAAGTACTTTATGCAAAGTTGTAGTAAGGAAATACATCGTTGGAAGATAATTGGTGTTTGTTTAATTGGCAGGATGCTGTCTTTTATATAGTCTTATAAAATTTTTAAACAGTTTATCCAAAAGCGGAATAAGAATGGCAAAAGCTGTTGCTGTTAAAATTCCTTCAAGCATGTTTCCTCTAAAATATTCACTAAACGACGAATAATGTGTGTAGCCTGCATTGTTCTGATGCCTATTGAAGTCCGGAATAGCAATTGGAAAGAGGACTAAGTTGAAAATGAACACTAAGAGCAACACTTGTGCTAAAATACTCAGGGGTTTCCCTTTCCAACCAAATAGTTTAAGTACTAGATTAAAAACGCAAACACAAATAAATGCTGGTAGAAGAATGAAGCTAAAAATCATGAGAAATGATTCAAAGGTCTCTCCTGAAGTTTTAGCCAGCGAAAACAAAATTACTGCTATTGCATAAAGTAGACTTATTGCTATGGTCGTAAGAATAATTTTCATGGAGTTCTATTTCTTGCAAATAAATTTTCTTCTAATTGAGTTCTGCTAATATACACAACTCTTTTTTGCAGAAGCCATCATTGAAACAGCACAATTGTTCGTTGCATAACAGGCCTACAATAGGCAGTAATGCTTTTCACTTGTCGTGCTGACGAAGGAAGCATCTTTGTTAACTATTAAAAACGACAATTGCAAAAAGTAGAACAGTTTGTATTTTTCACCATCATATAATTCAAAGATCCCTCGTGCCTTGGGAGGACAAGCAGCAAGTATTACCGATAGCAATCCTTGCTGCTAACCGTAGTTGCAGGTTATAGGTTTTTAGTTTGCATCCATTTCCTCACAAATCCTTAAAATCTCCCCAAATCCCCGTTCAGACAGTTAACTTTGTGCCACTGCAAGCTGCGCTATCAATTCTTTGAATCCTGCGCTTGTCGAAGGAAACCAAAGGGTAGGAAAGTCCGGACAGCACAGAGCAACGCATCCTGCTAACGGCAGGACTTCTTTGAAAAAAGAACGAGACAGTGCCACAGAAAATAACTACTCTTTCCCCGGAAAGAGAAAAGGTGAAAACGTGAGGTAAAAGCTCACGGCTATTAACAGGAATGTTAATATCGGGTAAACCTTGCGTGCTGAAATGCCAAATATACCAACGCCATAGGGCTGCTCGCCCGATGTTGGGTGGGTAGGCAGATAGAGGTAAGCAGCAATGCTTATCCCAGATAAATGATAGCACTTTTCGTGCTTGCACGAAGAGAACAGAATCCGGCTTACAGGCTTGCAGTATTTTACCGTCCCCTGTCCCCCTAAAGGGGGTGAATATATCCCCCTAATTCCATCATCCACGCAACGCCCAGGTGAACGATCAGCCCACCTAATATCTTTCTTGTGTTGTAGGTAACAATACCTAATAGCAAGCCGCCGAAAAAAGAGCTGATACACTCGCCCAGGGGTTTTCCGAAATGAATGGTGCAATAAAAAACAGCCATAGGCAAAATAGCATCCTTGCCCGCCCATTTTACAAAGGCCAGCACCAAAAATCCGCGGAAAAAAAGCTCAATAGAAAAAAAATCGCTGCCGTACGAAAGCTCGTATAAAAGTTTGTACCAGCCGTTGTTGTGTTGCCCCGATAAATACTGCACGTTCTTAAGCTTGGGATACACCGCCAAAAAATCGGGTTGAGTAGAAGCAGCCGCAATTAACGGAACCATGATCAGCAGCATAATAAAATAAGGCTTCGCATTAAAATGGCCGGCGCCCAGGCCATAAAAGTTTTGGTTTTTGTCAAATGTTTGCCAAACGATGTAAAGAGCCGTAGTAACCACTATTAGCCGTAAAGGCCAATACACTACGTGGTTCCAGTAATTGTTTAAGTCTGCATTACTGGTGAAATAAAAATCAAGACTAAAAGACATCTTCCAGGCAAAAATGGCCGGTGCTATCAGTAGCAGGTAAAGAAAGTTTTTGTTGCTGAAAATAGTGCTTTGCAAAAGCAAAGCCTGCAGCAGGTAAGCAAATGAAAACGCAATGAGAAAAACTACAAACCATGAAAGGTATTGCTGTAGCTCGCCAAACGAATTGATCTTTTTATTC
>JBQCHB010000289.1:0-3030 GCA_051955075.1 Flavisolibacter sp. | reverse complement strand
CGGCTGACCACCGTGCTAACAGCTTCTGGACCGGCAAGCGTTTCATAATAACTTTTGTGAAGCAACAGGTATTTCCCCAACCGCTCATTTTCATTCCGGGCTAATTTATCAATCACCTGCCATCCGAAATCACTGTTGAGCTCTTCGTCGGTAAGTTTCGATATCAGTTCCTGTTCCACTTTCTGCTCCATATTCCGGTCTATCCGGCCTAAGGCCAGTGTATAATTGAAAAGCAATTTGTTCGACCTGTCGCCTGCTTCATACTGTCTTTTTAATACAGCGTAAGATGCAGAAGGATCTGTGGCTTTTTTGGCTTCCTGCAAAAACTCGCTGGCTTCCATCCGTGAACCTGTGCGGTGCACGATATCACCTTTTCCGTTAACGAATAAGTAGGTGGGAAAAGACGCGACAGCATATTTCTTTCGCAGGTCAGGACCTTCACCTTTTTCCATATCAATTTTAAAATTGATAAAGTGCTTGTTGTAAAAAGAAGAGATAGAATCGTTCACAAAAACGTTTTGCTCCATCCATTTACAGGGTGCGCACCAGGAAGTGTAGCAATCAATAAAAACCAGCTTACCCGTTCGTGCAGATTGCTGGAGCGCTTTTGCAAATGAAATGGGCTGAAAACTGATGGCTGATCCACTTTGAGCATTGGCATGGTTGAAACAAAACACCACCATCAATACCACCATGGCCGGAAAAACTCGTCTCATAAAAAATTGTATTAGGGTTAGTAACCGGGATTTTGTACCACGATGCCGTTAGATAGCTTTACTGTTTCGTAAGGCAATGGCAACACATATTTTGACTCCGTAACCCCGGGTTTATACGTGGCAACTGTAAGGTCCTTTTCGCTGGCGTACCGGACAAGGTCGTACCATTCCTCGCCGTCTTCTGCGCCCAACTCCAGCATTTTTTCAACGCGAATGGCCTCCAGGAGCTCAGCAGGTGTAGTGGCGGTCGTATTGGGCATTTGCACCCGGCCCCGGATCGTATTTAAAGCATTAGCCGCATCCGTTACACTGCCCCCACTTCTTACCAAAGCTTCGGCCAGGATAAGGTACATCTCGTCGAGGCGTAAAAAATACTCTGTATCTGCTGTTAACGATTGGCCATTGAACACCGTGTTGTTGAACTTTTTATTACGAAGGGTTCCGTTCGCATTCCGGACCAAAGCGGCAGTGTCACGGTTATCACCCACCAGCAGGTTGGCATAATAAGAAGATGGCAGATAGTAAGCGCGGAAGATAAAGGCTTTGTTGTTCCTGTCATTCTTGTCGTCATACGGTGTCTGGAAGATCACCTCTTTCGTATTGACAATCTTTTTGAAAAAAATATCGCTGTACTTCGCCTCCAGCTCAAACTTTCCGGACTGTACCACCTGCTGTGCTAAAGTGACTGCCTTCGCATAATCCTTTTTGTACAAATTTACCTTTGCCGCCAAAGCCATAGCTGCTTCCTTAGATGCAAAGAAAGTATTGGTAAAGGAAGGCCCGTGCGCCATAGCATAATCGAGGTCGGACAAGATAAAGTCATAGGTGGCTTTAACACTGGCCCTGGCCTCGGAAATAGCACCCTTTACAGGCTTGTCTTTTATCACGATTCCATAAGGCGCATTAACATCAAAGAAATAACCATACATCCGCAGCAGGTAAAAGTGCGACAGAGCCCGGATAAACTTCGCCTCCGCCACGATCTCATCTCTGCGCGGGTCGTTGGTCTCAATCAGCGGCGCCTTGTCAATGATCTGGTTGGCGTTATTGATAACCTTATAAAATTTAGTGTAAATAGCGTCAAGATAATAATCGTCTGGCGCCACTTCATTGTTCTGATAAGAAGCTTCTGCAGCGCCTGCAAACGTGCCTGGGTCCATGGTTAACCCCCTGAGAGCGGTCAGCCCCGGCGTATAGGCAACAATTTCCAATCCGCTCTTTACTAATCCATAGGTACCGTATAAAACACTTTGCGCTTTACCTACCGTTGTTATCGCTTCATCTTCACTTAACTGATTCACTGGCTTCAGGTTGTTCACATCCGTTAATTTACTGCAGGAAGATGCCAGTAGCAGTATAAATAGATATTTATAAAAAGACAATCTCATAAATTCAGGTTTTAAAAATTAACATTTAAACCGAGAGTAATGGTTCTTGTTTGCGGGTAGATATTATTATCATAGCCTTGCGAAAAGTTATTGCTTGGTGCTGCATTGATTTCCGGATCCAACCCGCTGTATTTGGTGAGGGTAAATACATTGCTCACGGTTACATATGCCTTTATATTACTGATAAAGGCTTTGCGTAAAAACGCGTCTTTTAACAAATAACTGATCTGTAAATTCTTCAGTTTAAAATAAGAGGCATCTTCAATAAAAAAGTCGGAATCCCGGTGGTTGTTGTTTGGATCATTCACTACGTTACGGGGAAGTGTAGCCGAAGTCTTGCCAGTGCTCCAGGTAGTAAGCAATTCGCGTGAATAATTGCTTGTGTTGGAGGTAAAGAACATCAAATCCCTCCTGGCCTGGTTATACAGCGCGTTCCCTACCGAAAAATTAAAGAAAGCAGTAAGCTCCAGGTTTTTGTAACGGACTATATTATTCCATCCCCCAAAAAAATCAGGTTCCGCCTTTCCGAGGACCACATTGTCATCCTCTCCAATGAACCCGTCGCCGTTTACATCCACAAATTTGAAGTCACCGGGTTTGGTATTTTTAGACTGGTAGTATCCGGTAGATGAAGCAGTATTTAGGGCGTCGATCTCAGCCTGTTCCTGGAAAATGCCTGCTACTTTATAGCCGGTGAAATACCCAATAGGCTCCCCTTCTTTCAAATTAAGATACGAGCCCTCGTTCAGCCGGAGCACCTTACTGCGGTAGCGGGTGAGATTGAGGTCGGTGGTGAACCCAAAATCCTTACGGTTAATTAATTCGCTCCCGATCTGAAACTCCCAGCCCTTGTTTAAGAAATCGCCCATATTGGCGTACTGATTGGTGCCGCCAGTTTCGCGAATGATCTGGCGGTTTAAGATCAT
>JBQCHB010000288.1:0-12575 GCA_051955075.1 Flavisolibacter sp. | reverse complement strand
TAATGAAAACTCAGCTTATGGAGCAGTTTTGAATCCAAATAACCCAAAACATGTACCTGGCGGTTCTTCCGGCGGAAGCGCTGCTGCTGTAAAAGCAGGAATGTGCATGGCTGCTTTAGGCAGCGACACAGGTGGCTCTGTTCGTTTACCAGCCGATGTTTGTGGCGTAGTTGGATTAAAGCCCAGCTATGGACGGGTTTCCCGTCACGGTTTGATTGCTTACGGTTCTTCGTTTGACCAGATCGGTGTTCTATCTAACACGGTTTCCGATGCAGCGGCTATTTTAGAAGTAATGGCCGGACCGGATGCATTTGACAGTACAGCGCTTACGCAAAAAGAAGCATTTACAAACCTTAGCGCTTCGGAAAAGAAATATAATATTGCTTATTTCCCTGACTGGATAGAGCATTCTTCCATTGATCCGGAGATTTCTTCTCAAATCAAAAATTTTCTGCAACAGCTAAAAGAAAAAGGACACAAAGTAGAACCAGTTCAGTTTCATCTCACAGAATATATTGTTCCCACTTATTACATATTAACCACAGCCGAAGCCTCTTCCAACCTTTCCAGATATGATGGTGTGAGATACGGGAAGGCGGGAAATGAAAGAAAAGATCTCATTGATTTTTATAAAGAAAACAGATCCCAGGGTTTTGGTAAAGAAGTAAAGCGGCGCATTATGCTTGGTGCTTTTGTATTAAGTGCCGGTTATTACGACGCTTATTTTACCAAAGCACAACAAGTACGGCAACTGCTCCACCAGCAAACACAACAGATTTTTAAAGATTTCGATTTTCTAATTGCGCCCAACTCTCCTTCTGTCGCTCCTAAAATCGGCGAAAAAAATAAAGATCCTTTGGCCATGTATATGGGAGACATCTTTACTGTTTTTGCCAATTTAACCGGTATTCCTGCCATCAGTTTACCAGTTTTTAAACATTCCTCTAACCTTCCTTTTGGACTACAAGTGGCATCAGGTGCCCAAAATGAGGTATCTTTGCTGCGCTTTACGCATCAATTGATGCAACAATAAAGGCGAGTAAGGAACCTGTGTGATTTTGGCTTCACCCTTTAAAAAATTGTGATGAACAAACTTTTATTGTTGGCTACAAGCTGCCTCATTTGTATTACCCTGCAAAGCCGTGGCGCTATTCATTATTTGTTGTCGGATGAACGGACAGCTGTAGCAAACCACAATGATTCCACTATTAAGGAACAGGGTTTAAGCAACCCCAAGGATGCTTTTAAAAACCTTTTTGAAACCGAAACTTCCGAAGGCATTAATATTACCAAGCTCAATCCTAAGGCTATTTCCTTTGTACAGGATTATGTTGAAGACAATGGCGCAAGACTGACCAGGATGAAATCCTGGGGCAAGCCTTATTTCGATTTAATAGGTGATGTTTTTACTCAATATGGATTGCCTGTTGAATTAAAATATTTGTCTGTCATTGAGTCTGATTTGAAATCTTCTGCAGTTTCGTGGGCAGGCGCTGTAGGGCCCTGGCAGTTTATGCCACAAACGGCGAGAGATTACGGACTGACTGTTACCAAAAGAACGGATGAACGCCGCGATTACAAAAAAAGCACGAAGGCGGCAGCCCGGTATTTGAATGACCTTTATGACATTTATAACGATTGGTTATTAGTAGTAGCGGCCTATAACTGCGGTGCCGGCAATGTTAATAGTGCGATTCGCAAAAGCGGCAGTCATAATTTTTGGGATCTGCAGTATTATTTACCGGCAGAGTCAAGAAATCATGTGAAGAAATTTATAGCAACGCATTATATTATGGAAGGCGATGGCGGATTGACAACGCTTACCAAAAAAGAAAGAGAAGGCTTAGCCACTGCTGCATTAGTTACTGATCCATCTGTTTCTACTGCCAGCATCAGCGGCAAGTACACTTCAATGGCTATTGCTTCTATTATTCAAATGAATATTACAGATTTCAATGCACTCAATCCAAACTTTGACAAGTCCATTGCTTCTAACGGAAGTTATGACCTGCATTTGCCCGCTGAAAAAATGAATAGTTTCCAAACCAACAAATCGCAGATACTGGAACAATCCATACGCATGATGTTAAGCGCAGCGAGATAAATAGTTAATTGTTGATAAATCATAGTTGACAGCAGAGGCTTATGTTTCTGCTGTTTTATTTTCAGAGATATTCAACAATCAACGCACATCAGTAAATGCCCAATTTGTTAACCGAGAGAACTTAATACTTTCTTTATCGCCTCGCCCTTCAACAGACACTCTTCCCATTCCTTTTCCGGATCACTATAAAAAGTAATGCCGGAACCAACCTGGTAAGAGAGATATTTTTTTGTTGCGTTGTACATAATGCTTCTTATCACAACATTAAAATCAAAATCATTTTCAGGCGTAATATAACCTACCGATCCTGAAAAAATGCCGCGGCTTTGCTCTTCAAATTCATCAATCAATTCCATCACTTTATATTTCGGTGCTCCGGTCATAGAACCCATTGGGAAAGTAGCCTGCAATATTTGGGAGAACGGTACTTTATTAAGTTCGCCGCTGATGGTGGAGATCATTTGATGCACTTGTGGGTATGAATACACACCAAACAATTCGTCCACTTTTACAGAACCGTTTTTACAAATTTTAGTAAGATCATTTCTCACTAAATCAACCACCATTACATTTTCCGACTGATCTTTTTTACTTTGCTTTAGTTCCTGTTTTAATTTCTCATCAACTGCAGTGTCTAACAATTTTCTTTTTGCCGTTCCCTTCATAGGCTGAGAAATGATTTTGCTTCCCGACTTTTGAAGGAACCTTTCAGGGCTTGCACAAACCAAAAACTTATCATCAATACGGTAAAGGGCAGAAAAAGGATTGGGTGAAATATCCATCAATCTTTGAAAGAGAATAAGAGGATCAACTGCCGCTTCACAAAAAAATTCCTGGCAAAAATTGATCTCGTAACAATCACCCCTGAGAATGTGTGCCTGGAGCAATTTTATTTTTTCAATGTATTGTTGTTGTGTAAGTCTTTGTTGAATTTCCAACTTAAAAACAGTTCCTGTCTCATCTGGTTTCTGATTCAAAATTGTTTCGTAGATCGCTTCACTGTTTTCCGCAATAATGTGTAGTGCACCATTCTTAATGAAAAGAACAAATTGCGGTACAAAAAAATAGAGCTTACCAAAACCAATAATATCTTCTTTTCCCGAAGGAAAGTAGATGGAATCTTTTAAATCGTAAGAGAGATGGCCAAACTTCCAGCCTGAATATTTTTCTAAAAAGACATCAAGGTTTTGCAAATCATCCGATCTTATAAAATGCTTGGCGCCTGCACCCAACAAACATTCGTATGCATGCAGCTCAAGATCGTAATGCCGGTTGTCCAGAAAACAAAAAATGTTGAACTGACTTGCCCAGCTCAACATTTTTTTCTTTAACTGAACTACATCGCCAACGGGAAAGATGGAATGTGCCAGTGTTATATATTTTTAGAGAGAATCATTAAAAATCGTCGTCCTCATCATCAAAATCATCGCTGTCGTTAAAAAGATCCATGTCTTTAAAGTCTTCCTCCTCTTCTACTTTAAAGTCTTCTTCTTCCTCGCCTTTGCTGCTTTTGCCTTTTTTAGACTTAGGTAAATCAAATTCCTCGAAATCAGGGTCCCAATCATCATCCCCCCCTTCTTCTCCATCCATGTCGTCGTCATCGTCATCATCGTCGTCGTCATTACCTTTTTTTGCAGGCTTTTTCGGAGCTTCTTCTTCATCATCATCGTCTTCTTCCTTTTTAGGTTTTGAAGAACGGCCTTTTGCCTGTGCTACTAAAGTTTCAAATAAAGTTTGGGAGGTTGTTTCCTCAACTGTAATTACTGCCATAAAGAAAATTTGATTAGCGCTGTAAAATTTGGGCTTAGATTTTAATTCGCCAAATTTTGAAAAAATTTTTTTTCCGTGCCAAATTTATTTTTCTTCAACTTTTACAATCTGATCCCGGCCAGGTCCATTTGATATATAATAAACCTTAGCCTGAAGGTTATTATTAATAAACTCGATATAAGATCTCATCTCATCAGGAAGTTTACCTGATTCTTTAATTTGTGATGTTTCCTGCTTCCATCCCTTAAAGCTTTGATATTGTGGCTCTATTGTGCACTGCGTCATTTGAAAAGGAATTTGATCCGTTTCTTTTCCATTGACTTTGTAAGACGTGCAGATCTTCAACTCTTCAAATGCATCCAGTACATCAGCCTTTGTCATCACCACCTGCGTTACACCATTAAGCATGCAGGCGTAATTGAGAGCTACCAAATCCATCCAACCGCAACGGCGTGGACGGCCGGTAGTGGCGCCAAATTCATTACCTGTCTTCCGCAACTTTTCACCGGTTTCATCTTCCAGTTCGGTAGGGAAAGGACCACCGCCAACTCTTGTGCAGTAGGCTTTGCTCACGCCAATCACTTCTCCTATTTTTTGCGGCGCCACACCCAAACCGTTGCAAACGCCTGCAGAAATCGTATTGCTTGACGTAACGAAAGGAAAGGTTCCGAAATCAATATCCAGCATGCTTCCCTGCGCACCTTCAGCCAATACTTTTTTGCCTTTGGCTAAATATTGATTAATGAAATATTCGCCGTTAACAATATTGAGCGTTTTTAAAAACTCTATGGCTTCAAAAAACTCCTCTTCCCAGGCCGAAATATCTTCGGTGAAATTGTAGTTGTCTAAAAGCTTTTGGTGCTTCAGGCGTAGTTTAATGTATGAAGTAGTAAAGTTTTTTTGCAGCAGGTCGCCAACACGCAAACCGTTACGGCCGGTTTTATCCATGTAAGCCGGACCGATGCCCTTAAGTGTAGAACCAATTTTTTCATTGCCTTTCGATAACTCAGCGGCCTTATCCAAAGCCCTGTGTGTAGGCAGGATAATATGTGTACGTTCTGAAATGAAAAGGTTCTTTTTGAGATCAACACCGAAAGAAGCCACGGTGTCACATTCTTTGCGCAGCGTAACCGGATCGAGCACCACACCATTTCCGATTAAATTAACTGTGCCCTGGTGAAACACACCTGAAGGTATTTGATGCAATACAATTTTTTTGTTCTCTTCTCCCACGTAAAGTGTGTGCCCTGCGTTAGGGCCGCCCTGGAAGCGGGCAATCACATCATATTTCGAAGCAAAATAATCCACGATCTTTCCTTTTCCTTCATCGCCCCATTGTAAACCAAGAATAACGTCAACCATATATTTTTTATTAACGCGGCAAATGTACGGCTCAAATAAAATAGCCGTTGAATAAACAACGGCTATTGTCAATTTATTTATGCACGATGTAGTGGGAATAAGTTTTTCAGGCCGCTTCAGTCTCAAACCGTTCTACAGAGTGAATACCGTTCAACGCTTTCAAACGCTTTACCAGTTCATCCAACTCTTCTTTATCGTGTACAAAAAGTTTGATAGTGCCTTCAAATAAACCTTCTTTCGATTCAATATTAATGGCTGCAATATTAATACGTAATTCGCCGGAAATAAGATTGGTGATCTTGCTTACCACACCCACGTCATCCATGCCAATAATTTTCAAACCGGTAAGGAAAGAAATTTCTTTGTTCTTAGCCCACTTGGTTTTTACAATACGGTGCCCATAATTAGCCAAAAGTTTGGCAGCGTTAGGACAGTTAGTACGATGAATGGTGAGACCTTTGCCGGTTGTTACAAATCCAAATACATCATCGCCGGGAATGGGTTTGCAGCAATTGGCTAAAGTGTACATGATCCGGTCGCTGCTCTCACCAAAAATGATCAGTTCTGCGTCTTTTTTAGCAATGGATGGATGATATTCAGGCTTGGGTTCGAGCACCCGCACAGGTTTCGGTGCTTCCAGCCTATCGCCAATTACCTTAAATTCTTTCAGCTCTTTAAGGTCAATATTTTTAATGGCAATTTGGTAATACAGTTCCAGCGGGGCAGTCAACTTATAAAAACCCACCAGTTCGTCTATATTTTGCGAATTAACGGCAACGCCCAATCCTTCCAATTTTCTTTGCAAAGTGTATTTTCCTTCTTCCGCAACCGATTTTTTTTCTTCTTTTAGAGAATCCTTGATCTTAGTACGAGCCTTTGTAGTGATGACAAAATTCAGCCAGTCTTCAGAAGGTTTTTGCTTATTGGATGTAATGATCTCTACCTGGTCGCCGCTGCGCAGTTTATGGCTGATCGGCACCAGTTTATGATTGACCTTGGCGCCAATGCATTTTACACCTACTTCGCTATGCACAGAGAAAGCAAAATCCAGTGCTGTAGCACCCACAGGCAACATTTTCACATCGCCTTTTGGTGTATAGATATAAATTTCTTCTGCAAGAAAGCTGCGTTTGAAATCGTGTAAAAAATCAACCGAATCTACTTCCTGGTTGGTAATCACTTCCCTTATCTGGCTAAGCCATTGATCGAAACGGTTTTCTTCATTGGCACCTTCTTTATATTTCCAGTGAGCAGCAAGTCCTTTTTCTGCAATTTCATTCATACGCTTGGTGCGTATCTGCACTTCGACCCACTTACCCTGGGGCCCCATTACCGTGGTATGCAACGCTTCGTAGCCATTACTTTTTGGGTTGCTTAGCCAGTCGCGCAGCCGCTCCGGCGATGGCGTGTATTCATCCGTGATCATGGAATACACTTTCCAGCAATCTTCCTTTTCTCTTTCTGGCGGTGAGTTAACAATAATACGTATGGCAAAAAGGTCATACACTTCTTCAAACGTCACGCCTTTTTTCTTCATCTTGTTCCAGATGCTGTGTATGCTTTTAGGACGGCCATAAATTTCAAAATCCACTTCTGCCTTCGCCAGCTTTTCCTGTAATGGCTTAATGAATTCATTGATGTAACGGGTGCGTTCTTTTTTTGTCTCGGCAAGTTTGCGTGCAATTTCTTTATAGGTTTCCGGCTCAAGATATTTCATGGCCAGGTCTTCCATTTCGGTTTTAATGTTGTACAAGCCCATGCGGTGCGCCAGCGGGGCATATACATACACCGTTTCGGAAGATATTTTTAATTGTTTTTCCGGCTTCATGCTGTCCATGGTGCGCATGTTGTGCAACCGGTCAGCCAGTTTAATTAAGATGACACGAGGGTCGTCGGTAAGCGTCAGCAATATTTTTCTGAAATTCTCCGCCTGTTGCGAAGCGTTGACATCAATAACATTCGAGATTTTAGTCAGGCCATCAACAATCTTGGCGATCTCGCTGCCAAATTCTTTTTGAACATCATCAAGGCTGATATCCGTATCTTCTACAGTATCGTGCAAAAGCGAACAAATAGTAGAGCGAACACCAAGGCCAATTTCTTCCACGCAAATTTTAGCTACGGCTATTGGATGTAGAATATAGGGCTCACCGCTTTTGCGGCGCATGGTTCTGTGTGCATCGGCCGCCATTTCGAAAGCATGGCGAATCAGTTTCCTGTCTCCGGGCTTTATACGTGATTTTAGGGAACGGAGAAGGGAACGATATTCCCGCAGAATTAGTTTTTTTTCCTGCTCTTCATTCAAGTTATACTTCGGTATCTGCGCTACGGTTTCCATGAAATACGAATTTACTGCATAATCAGTGCACTTGCCAGCCACGCCGCTTTCAAACGATGGTTGCTGCTTGACAGCAATAGTTTTTAACGATTCCTTTAGCGCTTAAAAGTAGAAGAACTTTGTTTAATTAGGTTTGAATAATTTGAAACCCTTACTTTTGCAGCCCATTTTGAGGTAAATGGTAGAAGGTGAAAGGCAAAAGGAGAACAACCTTTAGTCCATACCTTACACTTTCAATCTTAGCAGCGGGTGTGGCGAAATTGGTAGACGTATCAGACTTAGGATCTGACGCCGCGAGGCATGGGGGTTCGAGTCCCTCCACCCGCACCAAAGAAGAATAATGCTCAATGTTCAACAAACAATTTTCAATGTTCAGTTAATGAGCATTGTACGTTGAATATTGAGCATTGAACATTTATATATTTAAAATTGAATCATGGCTACAGTAACCCAGCAAGAAGTTGCTCCCCTGCACAAACAGTTTAGTGTTACCATCAATAAAGAAGATTATCTTCCCCAGTTCGAAAAGTCTTTAAAAGAATACAGCAAAAAGGCCAATATTCCAGGTTTCAGAAAAGGAATGGTGCCTGCAGGATTGATTAAGAAAATGTATGGCTCCTCTCTCTTTACTGATGAGGTTTTGAAAACGGTTGATAAAGAGGTTTTCAAATTTATTGAAGATGAGAAGCTGGAAATCTTTGCTCAGCCACTGCCTGTGGACATGAACCTGGGCCAGTTGGATGTAAATAACCCTAATAACTACACCTTTACTTTTGAAGTAGGCATGAAGCCCGATTTTCAGCTTCCTGATCTGTCAAAAGAAAAAATAAAAAAATATAAGGTTACGGTTACAGACGACATGATCAACGAAGAAGTGGAGCGTTTGCGCACCCGTTATGGCAATATGACCGAACCCGAAACCGTAACCGGCGATGACAATGTGTTGAACGTAACCTTTATTGAAACCGATGCAGCCGGAAACGAAGTAGAGGGCGGTGTTCGTAAAGACAATTCCTTATTGGTTAAATATTTCAGCGAAAGCTACCGTCCGTCACTGATTGGAAAAAAGAAAGACGACACCTTGCAACTGACTGTAGCCGATGCTTTTGGAGACAAGGAAAGAGAGTGGATCTTGAATGATCTTGGACTAGACAGCGCTACAGACAAACATTTTAAAGTTTTAATTACCAAGGTTGGATTGGTTGAGCCAAGAGAATTGAACGAAGAATTTTTCGCTCAGCTTTTCCCGAATGGCGAAATCAAAACAGAAGATGCTTTTCGCAACCGCGTTAAAGAAGAATTACAAAAACAATGGGATGCTGAAAGCCGTAACCAGTTACACCACAGTTTGTATCACATTTTGTTAGAGCATACCCCGATCGATTTCCCCGCAGAATTTTTAAAACGCTGGATCAAAACACAGGGCGAAAATCAACAACCGAAAACAGACGAAGAAGTAGAAAATGAGTTCCCTTCTTTTTTGAACCAATTGAAATGGACTTTGATTACTGACAAAATTGTTCAGGATAATAGCATACAAGTGCAGCAGGACGATCTGCGCCAGTTTGCTAAAGAACAATTACTCGGCTACATGGGCATGCAAACTTTAGACGAAGAACAGCAATGGGTGAGAGATTATATTGACCGCATGATGAAAGACCGCAAGTATGTGGAAGATGCTTATAATCGCCTGCAAACGCAAAAAATGTTCGACTGGGCCGAGACAAAAATTGATGCGGTAGAAACGCCTGTTACAAAAGAAGAATTCATTCACATGAATGAAGAACATCAACATCATCATCACTAAGAATATCGGATAAAGAATTGTGAATGGAGAACTATAACCGGTTCTCCATTTTTATTTTGACTTCTATGTGAAATTGTAAACGAAAAGCAAAACGCTCAGTATAAAAATCACCAAAGCGATCCCTATTCCCACTATAGCTACTATTGGGCTTTTTCCAATCCTTTGTTCGAGAAAGGCATCAACATACCACAAAATAGCAAAAGCCAAAACTACCGGCAACACAATAAAGAGGTAGATCATAAGTTTTTAATCATCGTTCAAGATAAAGCATTCAGTGATTTCGCTTTCTTTTTGATTGGCCAGGCAATGATACTTCGATAAGCCATACTTCGACAGCTCAATAGAACTGTTATTGTTGAACGGAGCGTCGCCACTGAAGTTCAATCAGGGTTAGAAAACCCATAACCCGAAACAAAAAATCCAGAACTCAAAACCGGTACCGTGGCATTTTGTCGGTTTTTTGCCTAAGCATGGTATTTGATAGAACACAATCCATTAAATTGCCTAAAATCTAAAGACGATATGAGTTATACTTCAGAATTTGAAAAATATGCCGTGAAGCATAAAGGGATGTCAAGCAACACACTGGACAGCTACGGCAAATATTTGGTAACAGCACTTACGCCAAATATTATTGAAGAAAGACCAATGAACGTAGCCGTGATGGATGTTTATAGCCGCCTGATGATGGACCGGATCATTTTCCTGGGTTATCCTATAAACGATGAGGTGGCTAACATTATAACAGCCCAATTGTTATTCCTTGACTCATCGGACCGCACAAGAGACATTAATATGTACATCAATTCTCCAGGTGGCAGTGTTTATGCCGGCCTTGGGGTTTACGATACCATGCAATATGTTTCACCAGACGTAGCTACCATATGTATTGGCATGGCGGCTTCCATGGGAAGTGTATTATTGGCAGCCGGCACTGCGGGCAAAAGAGCAGCCTTAAAGCATGCCCGTATCATGATGCACCAACCCAGTGGCGCCATTGGCGGACAGGCCACAGATATTGAAGTAACAGTCAAAGAGATCCGTAAGCTGAAAAGAGAGTTGTACGAGATTGTTTGCAATCACTCCGGCCAGGCAATGGAACGTGTGGAAACTGATTTTGACCGCGACTACTGGATGACAGCTCCTGAAGCGAAAGAATATGGTTTGGTAGATGAAGTGCTTTTGGTAAATCCACGCAAGGAAAAGAAAGTAGAAACAAAATAAGTAAACGAATTAAAAAGGATAAGAAATGAGCTTACAAGATCAATTATACAGGTATAAACATGTTATGCAGCCCCAACCTGATCCTGGTACACCGGGAACACCTGGCGAACCGGATGCCGAAGAAGAAAAAGAAGAAAGAGCCGAAGTTGATACAAGAATGCTGTATAAACGTTTGGAAAAATATTTTTTTGAAACCCGTGCTATTTATTTGTGGGGTGTAGTAGATGATAAATCGGCGAAAGATGTAGTAACAAAATTATTATTGCTGGAAGCTGATAATCCCGGCGAGGAAATTAAGTTTTTCATCAGCAGCCCCGGCGGTTCCGTCACCAGCGGCATGGTGATCTACGATACAATGAAATTGATAAAATCGCCTGTCAGCACTATTTGTATGGGACTGGCGGCGTCAATGGGAAGTATTTTATTAAGTGCCGGTGAAAAAGGAAAACGTTTCATTTATCCCCATGGTGAGGTAATGATCCATCAGCCTTCGTTAGGCGGACACATACAAGGGGTAAGCGCCGATATGGAAATTCATGCCGAACAAATTTTGCGTACCAAAAATATGGGTGCCCAAATTTTGGCTGACAATACCGGGCAAACCATTGAACGCATCAAAAAAGACTTTGAAAGAGATTACTGGCTGGATGCACAACAAGCTATTGAATATGGCATTGTTGATAAGATCATGGAGAAATTGTAATAGATAATATAAAGCAAATATTCTCATTGACCCTGTCTTTTAGGCAGGGTTTCTATTATCTATGCGAACATGGGGTTCATCAATTCTTGTTTGTCTGATAATATAAAAACGATTCGATTAAACATATACATAACGCTTTACCCTAATAATTTCTTATAATCTTGTATAGAAAGTCCCTTCCCAAAAGGTTTTTTCTATTTTTGCAGGTTTAAATGCAGCTTTTACCAAAAGAATGCGTTCTTTTAAAGTACCAGAAACAACTACATGGCAAAAAACATATTACATTGTTCGTTCTGTGGCCGCAGCCGCGATGAGGTGAAAATCCTGATTGCTGGCCAGGAAGGACATATTTGCGAAAACTGCGTGGAGCATGCCCGGGAAATCATTGACCAGGAGCTAATGGTTCGCGATGATAAAACTGCCGGCAGTTCTGCTTTCAAGCTGACCGTTAAAAAGCCCATTGAAGTAAAAAAATTCCTCGACGAATATATTATCGGGCAAGATGAGGCCAAGAAAGTATTGGCCGTGGCAGTGTACAATCACTACAAACGCCTTCAATACAAAACTACCGAAACCATTAAGGACGAAATTGAAATTGAAAAAAGCAATATCGTGATGGTGGGCGAAACCGGTACGGGTAAAACTTTGCTGGCTAAAACCATTGCCAAGCTGCTAAACGTTCCTTTCACCATTGTAGACGCCACGGTATTCACTGAAGCCGGTTACGTAGGTGAAGATGTAGAGAGCATTTTAACCCGCCTGCTGCAGGTTTGTAATTACGATGTGGCTGCCGCCGAACGCGGCATTGTATATATTGATGAAATAGATAAGATTGCCCGCAAAAGCGACAATCCCTCCATCACCCGCGATGTTAGCGGCGAAGGTGTGCAGCAAGGTATGTTGAAATTGTTGGAAGGTACCGATGTATTGGTGCCACCGCAAGGCGGCAGAAAACATCCCGAGCAAAAGCTTATCAAGATCAACACACAAAATATTCTTTTCATTTGCGGTGGAGCTTTTGACGGCATTGATAAAATTATTGCCCGTCGCGTACAAACCAACACCATCGGTTTTAATGTAGACAAGCAATTGCAGGAAAACATGAAGAAAAACCTGCTGCGCTATGTGAATGCCCAGGATCTGAAAGCCTTTGGGTTAATTCCGGAATTGCTGGGACGCTTACCTGTGGTTACCCATTTAGATCCTTTGGATGCAGAAACACTGAGAGCTATTTTGACCGAGCCGAAGAATGCACTCATTAAGCAAT
>JBQCHB010000287.1:0-13972 GCA_051955075.1 Flavisolibacter sp. | reverse complement strand
CAAATTTAGGAAATGATTTTTAAGTATATAAGGCCCCTTGTTGGCGCCACGTTTTCTATGCTGTTTGCTTGTATTTGCGGCGGCAATTTTGTATGTTGTGCCTTACTTCTGTTGGCTTAACGGCGGCACTTTTTACGCCGTATTTCTTCTCTTGTTTTCCCTGTTTTATTGTTTTAGTATCGCAGTATGGTCGAAGGATAGTCGAAGGATGGTCGAGGGATGGTCGTGTTTGCCGTTTGGTATCCGTGGTTTATTGTGGGGGGAGGGTGAGGTTGAGGAGGAGGTTGAGATTTAGGTTAAGGTTAAGGTTGAGGAGGAGGTTGAGGTTGAGATTAAGATTGAGGTTGAGGTTTAAAAGATTAAGGGTTTAAGGGTTTAAAGGTTTAAGGGTTTAAGGGTCTCGTTCATTAATCAAGATAATGCTATGGCAAGAGTAACAAAAGGTTCTTTGCTGCAAGGCCTGAGCGGCACGCTGGGCAAGGAAGTGGTATTTAAACAGTATGCTGATAAGGTGGTGGTGAGCAGGTACCCTGACATGAGCAAAGTAAAGACCACGCCAAGGCAGGCCGCCCAAAGAAGCCTGCTGGCAGAGGCCAATGCCTATGCGGGCAGGGCCAAAAGAGACCCGGCACTAAGGGCTTATTATGAAAAAGACCTGCAACCGGGCGAAAGTGTGTTTCATAAGGCCAAGCGTGATTTTTTTGAAAGGCTGAAGAAGGGAGGCTAGTTTGTACGGGGTTGTTAACCCAGTACAGCTGTGCTGCGAACGCTGTACAGCCATTACGGGCAGTTTTACGCCAAGTCCCTGCGGAGACCAGCTGGGAAGAAGAAGTATAGCAGCGCTTTAACCACTGCTATACTGTGCTGCAGCTTATTTGTCTATTGGTATCTTCTGCCCGTTTTCATGTAGCCACTGGTCAAAATTTTTAAGCTCGGGATTTAATTCTTTGGAATACGATACATCACGGGTGGCATTGAGCTCTTTTTCAAAATCGCGGTAGAACTGGAACATATTTCCCAGGTCATCGGCACCGGGGAAGCCAAAAGACCGGTAGGTATCGGGTGTCACATTATTGTAGATCACTTCCTCCCCGATTGCTTTTGAAATACCGGCTGCCATTTCCTGCCCGGTAACATAATCGCCGGCTATGCCTACGGTTTTTCCCACCAGCTCCCTGCCTTTTTTAAAAATGCCATAAGCACATTTGCCGATGTCTTCCGAGGCTATGCCTGCCATGGTTTTATCATCGAGGGGAAACGTAAGGTATTGCTTTCCATCGGGGCCTTTCTTAGGGCCTGCACCGAAATAAATAAAATTGTCCCAGTAAAAAGAGGCACGCAAAAAAGTGACGGGCACGCCCAGGCCGGTAAAGAAATGATCCGATTCGCCCTTGCCATCAAAATGCGGCACCTTGTAATGTTCCATCAGCGTAGGCATGCGGTCATCATCAAGCGGTATATATTTCCGGGTGTCTTCCAGCGTTGACCATATTACATGCTGCAGGCCGGCCACCTTTGCCGCTTCGGCCATGTGCTGCGCTTCCGCCCTTTCTTTTTCCGGGGAGAAATGGGCCCAGTAAAACGTAACGAAATAAGCGCCGTAGGCACCCTGCAACGCTTTTTGCATACTGGCCAGGTCATCAATATCGGCAGTCACCAACTCTGCACCCATGCGGGCCAGTTCTTGTGCTTTATCGGAATTTACATCACGGGTAACTGCTCTTACAGCAAACTCGCTGTTGGCGTCGTTCAGAATGGCACGGGCCAGGCCGCCGCCCTGTGCGCCGGTAGCGCCAAATACGGCGATGATTTTTTTAGCTGACATAAATTTTGTTTGAAGGATGAACAGGTAACTCTGTTTCAAAAAGGTGAGGATGGCAAATGCGTTCGTGTTAAAATTAGCAAATGTTACTCATGAAGCGAGCAAGTCGTGTGTTTTAAACAGTGCTTTTTTGTTGTGCCGGGGTGGCTGGTTGAGGTTGAGGCTGAGGTTTGAGGTTGAGGTTGAGGTTTGAGGTTTTTCACCATTCATCAAATAAATTGAGGGAGGATGGCACATACGAATATATTCGTACAAAAAACGAAATGAGAACTGCCATCACAAGCCTGCTTCTTTTTTTTGCTGCTGCAGTAGCAGCGCAGCCCGATTTTACCACTCCCAAACCCGACGGCCCCCTGGGTGTGGGCAGGCGGCTGCTGCAATGGGTGGACAGTTCCCGCAAAGACCCAACGGGCTCAACCCCGTACAGGACCCTGCCTGTGTGGGTATGGTATCCAACCGAAAAAGATACGACCACTGCACCGCAGTATCCCCTGCCGGAGCAGTGGCGGCATGAACAGGGTATTTACCTTGATACCGAAATTGGGAAAGGAGGCTCGCAGTTCCTGCAGCAGCTAAAAGTGTGGGCCGTGCCCGATGCCCCCGTGGCTCCCGGAAGGCAACAGTTCCCGGTATTGGTGTTTGGCCCCGGCCACACCTGGCTGCCCACCGACTACAGTGCTATTATAGAGGCGCTGGTGAGCAACGGCTACATCGTGGTTGGCTTTGCCCCTACCGGTTTTGCCGGTGTTACACAATTGGCCGACGGAACGATGGTCAAAGGCAGTTTTAGTGTTCAGCAGCAGGACATCGTGTTCCAGGATGCACTTTTTGTAACCAGGCAGTTGGGCAAGCTGCAAAAGGGCTGGTTAAAAGACAGGGTGGATTTGGGTGCTGTTGGCATTTTTGGCCATTCGCAGGGTGGTGCTGCTGCCACGGTGGTGGCGGCCGCTGACACCACCATCAAAGCTTTTGTGAACCTTGACGGCGACCTGATGGATGCGGCTTTACAAGTAAGGCCTTTGCAGCCAGCCCTGTTGCTGAGCAATGACGAAAGGGTGGGTATGCTTACCGCCACCAGCAAAATGGACAGGGAAGGAAGGGAAAGAAGCGAATACCGCAGGCATGCCGACTGGGTAAGGGCTACTGATAATGCCCGGCTGTCATTGCGCCTGCGCATCAATGATATACGGCACCTCAATTTCAACGATCTAAGCCTGGTGCCGCCCGACCAAATGTCGGCGGACAAACGGAAAAACAAGATCGGCATGGTAGACGGTGCTGCCACCGTTCAGCTGATCGCAGCGATCACACGGCGTTTCTTTGATGCCTTTTTGAAGGCCGGTACATTTCCGTCCATGGCCGACCTGGAAAAGACCTATCCGCAGGTGCAGGCTGTGTTATGGAAGGGCCTGCCCTATGCGCCCCGGCAGGACGCGGACAGGCAAAAGACAGGGAGGTAAAGTAATCGGCAGCTTCCACCTAAATCAGGGAGTGGGCATGCCAGGCCCGGTGCAGACATGGACTTTTACCTTAGCCCAAAGAAAAATTGATGAAGCTAACACAGTATAAAGCCAGCAGTTTTAGGATTTAAGACCAGTACCTAGCAATGTGGGAGAAAAAACAAACATCTAAGGTTTCTCACATGGATGATAAATGATTACTTTAGCTCTGCCACATGAACCAAAACCCCGAACAACTTGCGAGAGATCGCATTGATGAACAACTAACTGCTTGTGGATGGACGATCCAAAATAAATCCTCCATCAACCTGCATGCTGGTATTGGTGTGGCTGTTCGTGAATATCAAACCGATATTGGTCCTGCAGATTATGTATTGTTTGTAGATAAAAAACCGGTTGGCTTAATTGAAGCAAAGAGAAAAGAAGAAGGTGTTCACCTCACCGTTCATGAAGAACAGTCGCAAGCATACGCAGAAAGCAAACTCAAATACTTAAACAACGATCCACTTCCTTTTGTGTATGAAAGTACGGGAGAAGTAACCCGCTTTACCGATTACCGTGATCCCAAACCACGTTCAAGAAACATCTTCACCTTTCACCGTCCCGAAACTTTTCGAGATTGGCTGAAAGAAGAAAAAACATTAAGAGGAAGATTGCACGACCTTCCTCAATTGGCCCCCTTCCCGAACCCCGTTCCCAACGTGCCGTTGCCCCCAACGGGGGAAGCGTCAGCACACAAGGCTACCGGTTTGAGAGACTGCCAGTTTGTTGCGATTACCAACCTGGAGAGATCATTCAAAGCAGCAAAGCCCAAAGCCCTGATCCAAATGGCAACAGGTTCCGGCAAAACCTTTACTGCCATTTCCTTCATTTACCGCCTGCTCAAATTTGCAAAGGCCAAACGCATTTTGTTTTTGGTGGACACAAAGAACTTAGGCGAACAGGCAGAACAGGAATTCATGTCCTTTCTTCCGAACGATGACAACCGCAAGTTCACGGAGCTCTATGGTGTGCATCGTTTGAAAAGCGCTTACATACCTACCGATAACCAGGTCTACATCTCCACCATTCAACGCATGTACTCCGTGTTGAAAGGTGAAGAACTGGATGAAAGTAGTGAAGAAGAAAATCCAGCCGAACGCAAATGGCTGCCCAAAGAACCGGTGCCTGTTGAATACAATGAAAAGCTTCCCATCGAGGCCTTCGATTTTATCATCATTGACGAATGCCACCGCAGCATTTACAATTTATGGAAGCAGGTGCTTGATTATTTCGACGCGTTTTTGATTGGACTCACTGCCACTCCCGATAACCGCACCTTTGGTTTCTTTGACCAGAACATTGTAAGCGATTATGGTTTTGAAAAAGCCGTTACCGATGGTGTGCTGGTGGGCTACGATACTTTTACCATTGAAACGGAAATAACCAAAAACGGGAGCAGGGTAAAAATGGGCGAGTATGTGGACAGGCGTGAACGGCTGACAAGAAAAAAATTCTGGCAGCAGCTCGATGAAGATGTGGAATACTCCGCCAAACGTTTGGACGATGATGTAGTGAACCCGAACCAGATCCGTTTGATCATTAAAACATTTAAAGAAAATTTGCCGAAGCTTTTTCCTGATAGATGGAGCCCCTACCAAACCTCCCCCAACGTGGGAGGCTTAGCCAACACACAGCCCTTGCTTTCTCAAGACTCTAACAATATGTCAGCATCTTCAACAAGCGAGGTCAGTGCTGATGACCTCCCCCCGTTGGGGGAGCCGGAGGGAGCCTTTGAAGTGCCAAAAACATTGATCTTCGCCAAAACCGATTCCCATGCCGACGACATCATCAATATTGTTCGTGAAGAATTCGGCGAAGAGAACCGCTTTTGCAAAAAGATCACCTACCGTGCCGAGGAAGATCCCAAATCGGTGCTGGCACAGTTCCGCAACAACTATCATCCGCGTATTGCCGTAACGGTCGACATGATTGCTACCGGCACCGATGTTCGTCCGCTGGAATGCCTGCTGTTTATGCGTGATGTAAAAAGCCGCAACTATTTTGAACAGATGAAGGGGAGAGGCACCCGCACCATTTCGCTGGATGACCTAAGAAAAGTAACACCCTCTGCCAGGCAGGTGAAGGATCATTTTGTAATTGTAGATGCCGTTGGTGTTACCAAATCGTTGAAGACCGACAGCCGTCCGTTGGAACGCAAACCCGGTGTGCCCTTAAAAGATTTATTGTATGCTGTTGCTGTTGGCAATAAAGATGAAGACCTCTTTACTTCCCTCGCCAACCGCTTAACAAGACTGGATAAACAGATCACCGAAAAAGAAAGAAAAACTTTTGAAGAAAAAGCAGGGCGAAGCATTACCCGTGTCATTGCCGGCCTGCTCAATGCCTATAACCCTGATACCATCGAATCCATAAAAAGAAAAGTCGAACACGAAAACCTTGGCGCCTCCCCGGAAACGCTGAATTCACGATTCACCATTGACCATTCACGAATTCTTGACGAAGCCTCTAAGCCTTTCACCGGAGAACTCAACACCTTCATAGAAAACGTCCGCAAGGCCCACGAACAGATCATTGATCACATCAACCAGGATAAATTGATCAATGCAGGTTGGGATGCCGACAATAAAGAAAACGCGGCGCAGCTCATTGCCGATTTTAAACAATGGATAGAAGAACATAAGAACGAGATCACGGCACTGCAGATATTTTACAGCCAGCCTTACGCCAGGAGAGAGCTGACCTATACCATGATCAAGGAACTGTTTGATATACTGACCGGGGATAAACCGATGCTGGCACCCATGCGTGTATGGCATGCGTATGAGCAACCGACCCTTCGACATGCTCAGGGTGACAAGCTAAATGGCTCACCAAAAAAAGATTTGGTTGCCCTGGTTTCTTTGATACGCCATGTTTGCGGCATTGATGCGGCCTTAATGCCTTACGATAAAACAGTGGACCGAAATTTCCAGCAATGGATATTGAAAAAGAATGCCGGGCAGCACAACCGCTTTACCGAAGAACAAATGGCCTGGCTGCGCATGATAAAAGAGCATATTGCCTCCAGTTTTCATTTGGAGCGGGAAGACCTGGATTATGCTCCTTTTGACAGCAAGGGCGGATTGGGAAAGATGTGGCAGTTGTTTGGCGAAAAAACCGATGAAATTATTAATGAACTAAATGAAGAATTGGTTGCGTAATGACTGAACTGAATGGACATAGCATTGAGTGGGCAAATAAGAAAATGCAAGATGTTTGCGAAATAACTTCCAGCAAAAGAATTTTTCAAAGCGACTATATAATTGAGGGCATCCCTTTCTATCGAACTAAAGAGGTCAAAGAATTGAGTGAAGGAAAACAGATTTCAATTGAACTTTTTATTTCAAAAAAAAAATATGAAGAAATAAAGGATAGGTTTGGAATACCTCAAAAAGGAGATATACTTGTTTCAGCAGTTGGCACCATTGGTGTTTCATACATTATCAGCGACGATAAACCGTTTTATTTCAAGGACGGCAATTTGGTTTGGCTAAAAAATTTACAAGGAGTCGAACCCAAATTTTTGAAATATTACATAGATCATTTTATACGATTTAAGAATAGCATTGAAACATCAGGTTCTGCCTATAATGCACTTACAATAGTCAAGCTTAAGAATTTTTCAATTCCTGTCCCTTCAGTCAACGTCCAACAGCAAATTGTTTCCAAAATAGAAGAACTCTTTAGCGAGTTAGATAAAAGCATAGAACTACTTAAAACAGCACAACAACAATTAAAAGTTTACCGGCAAAGTGTATTGAAATGGGCATTTGAAGGAAAGCTTACAAATGAGAATGTGAAAGATGGTGAATTGCCAGATGGATGGCAATGGATGACGTTAAGAGATTTTATAGAAAAAATTGAAGCAGGCAAAAGTTTCAAATGTGACGAAAGAACGCCAATGCACAATGAAGTAGGTGTTTTAAAAGTCAGCGCTGTTACGTGGGGAGAATTCGACGAAAATGAAAGCAAGACGGTAACCGATAAATCAAAGGTTCAACCAAGTTATTTTATTCAAGAAGGAGATTTCCTGTTTAGTAGAGCAAATACGATTGAACTAGTAGGTGCTGCTGTTATCGTTAGGCATGTTAAGAAAACACTTATGTTAAGTGATAAGACCTTGCGTTTAATATTCAATCAGCAAGTCAATAACAGTTATGTGCTTTATTTTTTGAGATGCAAGAAGGGGCGAAATGAAATTAAAAGTCTTTCAACTGGTAATCAGGAATCAATGAGAAATATTGGTCAAGAGAGAATAAGGCAAATACAAATTCCCTTTTGTTCAATTGAAGAACAAAGCAAAGTTGTTGAAGAAATAGAAAGCCGCTTTAGTGTAGCGGATAAATTAGAAGAAACAATTACCAATAGTTTGCAACAGGCAGAAGCATTAAGGCAAAGTATTTTGAAAAAAGCGTTTGATGGTAAACTAAATCGTTAGCTAATTATGTCAATTAATCTTTCAAGATTTACAATTACTGAAAATGCCTACTACTATGTTGTAAATAAGCCTATTTCTAAAAGATTAATTGAAGAATTATTCAAGAGTGCTTCTGCACAAAAGAAAGGGGCATTCTCATACAAAGAAATTAAGGTTCCCCATGTTTTTGGAGGTTTGCATTTTGTCGTATCCGGCGCAGTCTTTAAGTATGAGTCCTTGCCGTCATTTCTTAAACCTGGTGCAGAGATTGAAACAAAATATGGATACATTCTTTTGGTTGAGTACGGTAATTTCTTAGTAATTAGTAAACGGGCCACTTCAGATTTCAACTCGCTACTGGATGGATATGTTGATGAAATAGATTATGGTACTTTATCGAAGTACAAGATTAGTCCAAGCACTCAATTTAAAAAGCTCGGCGTAAGTAATCTGGATACTTCAAAAAAAGCAATGAGAAGAACTGTTTACGAAGCAGAAGATGTTCAAGGTTCACTCTCAACAATTTCAGCAGGTAGTAAAGTGGTATCATCGTTAAAAATCGAAAATTTAAACGGTCAAACTTCGATCGCAATTGGAACCTCTCGTATAAATGATTTGGGAAATAAGGTAGACATAAAAGGGTTTTGTGTTTGGGCATCCAGTCAATGTGATAAGATCAAGACATTTAAGCCAATCACCTGTTATTTGGACAATTTCGCGGAACCGATGAACTATATAAAAGAAATCAGCGCTTTGATGCCAATTTCGATTCTATTTAATTTATCACCATTCTTAGACGATTTTGAAAATGGATTAATAGATAAAGTATGGTTTTTCAAAGACACCGAAAAGCGAGAAATCGGACTGAAGACTTTTATTGAAAGCAATGATTTATGCATGGACGTTCATTACAATTCTGCTGAAAAAAAGTTTGAGATAGTCAATAGCTTCGATTCCACCCTCAATCTTGTTAAGGGCAAGCGTGGCATTTATATCGATGGGTGGAAAATAAAAAACATTTACGTCCAGTATAATAGCGGAGAGTTGGTTAATCTTTTAAACAGAATCAATAGAGAGTGTCTTTTTACTGTATCCTTCCAAAACGTTGAGATTAAATACACTTCCAAGACGCTATTCAGAGATAGCAAACTGTTAGGTAATATAGAATATTTTCTCAAGTCCATAAGTGCCGCCGCTTCACTCAGTAAAACTACTTCTGAAAAAGGAAGGATCAATAACGCCTCCTCAAAATTTGATAGCAATTCCATTTTCAATATAATCGAAACATCAATCTCAAAAGATCAATTCTTGTTGTGTGATGATCTAGGAGATGAATGGGCTGACTACATTGGTTTTACAGAAAGAAAATCAATTTGCTTTTATCATGCGAAAGCATCAAAAAAGAAATATTCTGCCAGTGCCTTTCATGATATAGTTTCTCAGGCCTTAAAGAACATTGGGAACTTTGATTTTAACAAAGACCTGAGCGCAAAAAGAGCTAAAATTTCCAGCTTTTATAGTGGAAGCAAAATAAAAAGATTGAGAAAAGGGAAAGCATTATCGTGTTTCAAATGTCTAAAAGCTACTTATAATTCTCCTAACATCTCAAAGGAGATTGCGTTGGTAATAAACTTTTTAAATAAAAAGCAATTCGAGACAGAACTTAAAAATCTAAAAATTGGAAGGGCAAAAAATCAAACTGTTCAAATTTTATGGCTTCTTTCAACATTGATTGGAACATGTCAGGAAAGAGGTATTAATGTAAGGATAATCACTTGTTAGTTAATGATTAGAAATAGACAAAACATTAAGACGACGTATTTTGAAGAAAGCTTTTACAGGAAATTATAAGAAATGAAAGAAACTGTAATTCTAATAGGAAATGGCATCAATCGACTTGGCAAACAGGCAGGTCCGTCTTGGGGCAGTTTGCTTAATTCTTTGCAAAACGAAGTTGGTTGTAATGTTGACTTGCAAAATGATTTTAAACCTTTTCCAATGGCCTTCGAAGAAATGTTAATGACGAATTGCACTCATTATGTTGATCGTCTTAAACTTTTCAAAAAAGCGATATCCAAAACTTTTTTAGAAACATCTCCCAATGAGTTCCATAAAAAAATTATTGACTCTCAAAAGGTAAAACACATCCTGACTACGAATTATGATTATGCTTTTGAAAAAGTCATAGTACACGATTTTTCTAATCGAGAGGTAAGTGAAACTGCGTTTAAAACAAAGGAAATTAAGTATAGTTTGAGAAGAAGAAACGTACTGAGTTACAATTCGGGAGAATTGAACGTTTGGCATATACATGGTGAACTTTATGATCCTAAAAACTACCAAAATGAAAAAAAGCATTTCAAAGAAGAATCCATTTTGATTGGTTATGAACATTACTCCGAAGCTCTTAAGGTCATGCAAGACTATAAGAATGGCAAAAACAAATGGGCAAAGACTCCTTTAAAGAGAAAATTGCTGGAATCTCAAGATTTGCAAACATCTTGGATTGATTTCTTCTTCACAAGCAAATTGATAATTGTTGGGCTGGATTTAAGTTTTTCCGAAATAGATTTATGGTGGTTACTGAATTTCAGAGCAAGATGGCTGAAAGAATTCGGGACAAAAAGAAATGTTCCGAGTTCTATTAAGGGTGAAGTAAGATTGCTGTATCCAGTATTTAACTCTAAGGCAGCTGGCGATGTTGCCAAACAATACAAGGTTAAAAAAGAAAGTGTAAATAGGGATGTGGAGAAAAACAAAGCAAGAGGTGAAGTTTTAAAAGCTTTTGATGTACAAGTTGAGGAAGTAGGATCAAAGAACTACGAACACTTTTACGATCAATTTATTTCAAGACATTTATAAAACGTCGTATGCCAATTCCAGAAAACATTGAACGAGAACATATATTTCAAGCGATGTTGAAAGTAAAAAGAGAGGGTATTCCTGCAAAAAGAGGTCATAGAGAATGGGCTGTTTTGTATGAAAACGAAATTTACCCATGTAAGCTTCTAATTTCATGGGCCAATATTTATGCGAATGGACAAGAACTGGATCCCGATCCAAGTAATTTCAACACATATTTGGCGCAAGACTATTTGTCCTCTAAGCAATTTGAAATTGTACCGGTTTAAATCGGTTGGTTAATTTCCGAAGTTAATAAGCAAAGTTCTATTGCATTCGAAAATCGAGACGATTAAATATTTATAACAACTATGTAATGAATTTAGAACAAGCCTTCAAACAAGCTTCTTATAAAGTCTGGGATGAGTTAGAACCGATCGCAAGCACGGTTCATAAGATTCATCCTGTAAGAGAAGAGGCTCTTACAAGTATGGCATTAAAAGTATTGGCAAATGCAAATTGTAAAGCAATTACTAAGGTTGAAATGATTTCTAGTGATAAAGAAAAAACGGATGGATATGATTTCGAACTTTTAATAGGGCACGGAAAAAAGTGGATACGTTTGTTTATTCAAAGTAAACGATTGTATGGAAACAGTACCAGTGATAGCTATGATGCTATTAAGTTTGATCAAGTAGAAAAGCTTATAAATTTCTCAAAAAAAACAGTGGGTATTCCGACTTATGCTTTCTACAATCATGTCACGGAAAACGATTTGGTTGTTTGTGATTACTATAATTCAATAACCTCATTTGACCGAAAAAGCTTAGGCATTACATTGACATCAGCGTTGACAATCAAAATGCTGCCAACAAGAAAATTTGCTGATTACCACTATAACTATGGATATCATTTAATACCTCGTCTACAATCCGTTAAGTCATTTGAATATCTGTTCTACTTTTATAGTGAATATCGAAAACACCTTAGCATACCTTTTCACGATTTGTCATATCTGACGATTGATTTTGCTGAGGAAATAAACAAACTTTATAAGAAATGGCAGGCGAAAGGTTATTTACCATTTTTCTTTTTTTTCTTTCCTGGATTTGAACAACTTTACGGAGACGACGAGTTAATCCCAATCATAAGAAATCAGGGTTTAGAGGTGTTAGTTAGTGACTTCCGATTAAGAGCTTCGGAAAACACTGCATCCGATTTTGGATTTAATCCGCAAGCTCTGATGGTAGTAGATACAGAATTATAAACTTACTTATTCATGTCCACTAGTCAAATCATATCCAAAGTCTGGTCTTTCTGCAATACCTTGTCTGAATCAGGATTTGCAGGATGTAAAAATTTTCAGGATGTGTTGAAAATGTGGCAAATCGGAGGAATGATTGTAACAAATCCTGTTCATCTTAAAATCCATTCATCCCGATTCAGACAATTATAGAATAAAAATTTTTATGGAGCCAATAGAACAATATTTTGAAAATGTGCGCCGGTCTGCAATTACGATTAAAAAGCAGCAGCCCTTCCTTGACTGGCTTTTGCTTCACGATAAGGAAATGATTGTTGATGAAATGGTGCTGGAAGGTGATGTGTATCTTTTGGCTGACTTTGAAACAACGGAGGAAATGGAAAAATGGATGAAGAAGCATTTCGATATGCTGTTTACAGACCAGTTAAATGGCTGGTACACCGATAAGTCCATGTGGCCGCAAAACCGGACGTTTAAAATGTTCAAAGAATGGTTTTCATACAGTCTTTATACTATGGTTTGGGATACACAGGAAGATTTTATTGAAAAAGAATAAATCATCCCGCGAATCCTGAAATTCTTAAATCCTGATTCAGACATTTACATCATGACAGCAGAGGGCATAGAAAGATTCATTCAAAATGGCGAGGGCTTGGAGGTGGAGTTCAAAGAATCCCTTTTTGAACTAAGCAAAACCACATTTCAAACCATTTGCGCATTTCTAAACCGGCAGGGCGGGCACTTGCTGTTAGGCGTAAAAAATGACGGGACAGTGGAAGGTGTATTGGAGTCAGAAGCAGAAAGAATGAAGAATGAGATTGTTACCAACGCCAACAACCTGCTTAAACTAAACCCACAATTTTATCTTTCCCCGGAAATTATCAACTACAAGGGCAAAGCCGTCATTTATGTATATGTGCCCCAAAGCAGCCAGGTACATAGCACCGCCGGGAGGATTTTTGACCGCAACGCCACCGATGGTGATATTGATATTACTAATATTCAGCACCAGGTAACACAACTGTATGTTCGCAAGCAACAAACCTATTCAGAGAACAAGATCTATCCTGCAATGCGTATAAATGATTTCAGAAAGGACCTCTTGCAAAGAGTTCGCACCATGGCAGCTAACCAAAGAGCTAATCATCCATGGATGAATATGAATGATGAGGAACTGCTGCAATCGGCAGGACTGTATCAAAAAAATTATTCAACCGGCGAAGAAGGTTATACACTGGCAGCGGCGTTGCTTTTAGGAACGGATGAAATAATACAAAGCATACTGCCTCATTATAAAACAGATGCCATACTTCGCATTGTAAATGTTGACCGCTATGATGACCGAGAGGATGTTCGCACCAATCTTATAGAATCGTACGATAGGTTAATAGCATTCATTGCCAAACATCTTCCGGATAAATTTTACCAGGAAGGAACGCAACGCATTAGTTTGCGTGACCGCATATTTCGCGAAGTGATTGCCAACTTGTTGGTGCATCGTGAATTCACAAATGCTTTTCCTGCAAAAATGATCATTGAAAAAGATGGTGTAACTACGGAGAATTGGAACCGTCCGCACGGAAGCGGGTTGATTAATCCTGCACTGTTTTCTCCTTTTCCTAAAAACCCTCTTATCGCTAAATTTTTTAAGGAAATAGGATGGGTGGAAGAATTGGGTTCGGGGGTACGTAATGCATTTCAATTTGTGCCTTCATATAGCGCTGGCAAAAAACCCGTTTTTGAGGAAGGAGATGTGTTTAGATGTATAATACCACTTGATGGCGGTAGCGTCAGGAGCATTGATAGAACTGAGGGTGTAAAGATGAATGTTGATGGATTATTTGAGGGAATAACTGAGGGAATAAAAGAGAGGCTGATCGAAATTGTAGAATTGGTAAGACGCTTTCCGGGTATTAAAATGAGTGCTATTCTGAAAAATTTCGACCGGTCGGAACGTACAATAAGGAGTGACGTAAAACTTTTAATAGACAAAAAGGTGATAACATACCGGGGTAGTTTTAAAACAGGCGGCTATTATTTAAATGAAAACCTTGCAGAACAAACTGCAGAATAAATTGCAGAATAAACTGCATAATAACAATCAAAAATTGCATAGTAAATGTCCA
>JBQCHB010000286.1:0-5154 GCA_051955075.1 Flavisolibacter sp. | reverse complement strand
GCAGTGGGATGATTTTTTGTGCGCACCGCAAAGAAATACAGATGCCGTTGCTTCTACCAGCACTTCATTAGGTATTGCTTACCAATCCGAGCACGGCGACTTGACTTATAAGATTACCTGCAACTTTTCCAAGAATAAATCGTGGGGATTGCTGAAAACAGATTATATACTTGCCCACGAACAGGGACACTTTGATATTACAGAAATTTATGCCCGTAAGCTTTATAAAGCCTTGCAAGAATACCAGTTCAACAGGAAGACATATCGCAAAGATGTAAATGATATTTACAAAGGCATAGTGCAGGAAAAAGAGGACATGCAGGCTGCTTATGATGGTGAAACAGACCACAGCCGCAGCAGGAAAGTTCAAAACGAATGGCTGCAAAAGATTGATCAAATGCTTACAGAAACAGAGCCATGGGCACAGTATCCTTAAAACAGTCCATACAACTGTGCATCAATCTTACTCATGATGGCACCTAAATCTTCTTCGCTTTCGCCAAACTTATTTTCGTCTACGTTGATAATTAGAAGCGGACCTTCTTTATAACTTTCAATCCACTTATTGTAGTATTCATTCAAACGTTTGAGGTAATCGAGGCGTATGTTTTCTTCATATTCCCGTCCTCTTTTTTGAATTTGTCCAACTAATGTAGGTACCGATGCCTGCAGATAAATCAACAGATCCGGCGGCTGCACCATTGTTTTCAATGTTTCGAAAAAGCTATAATAATTTTCAAAATCACGTTTGGTCATCAGGCCCATTTCGTGAAGGTTGGGCGCAAATATGTTGGCGTCTTCGTAAATAGTTCTGTCCTGTATAACAGTTTCTGTTCCCCTGTGAATTTCCAGTAGCTGATTAATGCGGCTGTTCAAAAAATAGATCTGCAATTGAAAGCTCCAGCGGGGCATGTCCTCATAAAAATCATTGAGGTATGGATTGTGGTCCACATCTTCAAAATGCGGAATCCATTTATAATGCTTGCTTAATAATTCGGTTAGCGTGGTTTTGCCCGCACCAATATTTCCCGCGATAGCTATATGTTTTGGTTTTTTTGTTTTTGCCATAAAAGATGGAAGTACAAAATTCTAAATTCTAAACTTTAAAGACAAGGCGCACAAATTAGAATTTAGAAATTGAATTTTAGAATTTTTCTCAGAAGTATTTTAACCCGGTCAACTCTCTTGTTGCTTCAATGGTTTTGGTGGTGCTGGCTCTTGCCTTTTCAGTTCCTTCTTTCAAAACTTTTTTTAGAAAGCTTTCATCATTCCTGATGGCTGTGGCTTTCTCCCTGATAGGCTTAATAAAATTCACCATGTCTTCGGCCAATTGCTTTTTCATATCACCATAACGAATAGTACCGTTCATAAGATCAGATTCATATTTTTTAGTGATCGAATCTTCACATACAAGTTTCATTAGTTGAAAAAGATTTTTAACTGGTTCAGAAATAAGAATTTCCCCTTCAGAGGAAGTTTGTAAAGGTCCAACATCAGTTTTGGCTTTCATCACTTTTTTGCGGATCATTTCATCATCATCGGCCAGGTATAAAGTGGCATATTGATTTTCACTTTTACTCATTTTACCAGCACCATCCAGGCTGGGTACTTTCACCAGTTCGGCGCCGAAATTAAAAGCCTGCGGTTCGGGAAATAAGTCACCATAGCGATGATTAAATCTTTGCGCAAAGTTTCTTGCCATTTCCAAATGCTGTTCCTGGTCTTTACCCACAGGCACGTATTTAGCCTTATGAATTAAAATATCCGAGGCCATTAAAACCGGGTAGGTTAACAAACCTGCGTTTACATTTTGTGGATTCAAACGAACCTTGTCTTTAAACGTTGCTGTTTTTTCCAATTCACCTTTGTACGCTAGCATGTTCATCAAAAGATAGAGTTCGGCAATTTCGGGCACACTGCTTTGGGCATACAGGCTTACCTTTTCAGGATCCAGACCTGCTGCAATATTTTCTGCTAAAACTCTCAATACGCTTTCTCTTAACTCTTTTGTATCGGGATGGGTGGTCAATGCATGCCAGTCCGCCATAAAAAAGTAACACTCATATTCTTCCTGCATGCGTACATAATTGCGCATGGCGCCAAAATAATTTCCAAGGTGCAAAAAGCCCGTGGGCCTGATTCCGCTGACTACAATTTCTTTTGCTGACATAAATTAAAATTCGGGACGGCGAAGTTAAGAATATCAAATAAGGAATAAGGAATGATGAATGAAGAACTAATAGAGAAAAGTTGAATTTTGGAAAGAAACTTCAGTCTAAGTCTTCCCTTTAGGAGAGAGGGGGTATATTTGTTCTATGCAGGTAGATGACGCACTTATTGATAAATTGTCCAGGCTTTCTATGTTGAAGTTTAACGATGCAGAGCGGGAAGAAATTAAATCAGACCTGGAAAAAATGATTGGTTTTGTAGATAAGCTGAAAGAACTGGACACTACAGGCGTTGAGCCTTTGCTGCACATGAGTGCTAATACAAACATGCTTCGCGAAGATGTAACAGGTAACATGCTGAACCGCCAGGAAGCTTTGCAAAATGCACCTTTACACGACGAGCAGTTTTTTAAAGTGCCTAAAGTCATTAAAAAGCCCGAACAACAATAATTCATGCAAGGCATTATTCATTTAAACGACATCAGGAAAAATTATTATCTCGGTAAGCAGGTAATAGAAGTGCTCAAGGGCATTTCGCTTGACATTTTTAAAAATGAATACGTGGCGCTAATGGGGCCTTCGGGCTCGGGCAAGAGCACTTTGATGAATATTTTGGGATGTCTTGACACGCCTACTTCGGGCAGTTATATTTTAAACGGTCAGGATGTAAGCCGCATGCAGGATAACGACCTTGCCGACGTGAGAAATAAAGAAATAGGTTTCGTGTTTCAGCAGTTTAACCTGTTGCCGCGGCTGACAGCCGTGGAAAACGTAGCGCTGCCATTGGTATATGCAGGTATTTCCAAAAAACAGCGCACCGAAAAAGCTATGCATGTTCTGGAGAAGGTAAATCTTACCGAAAGAAGCCACCACAAGCCTAATGAAATGAGTGGCGGACAAAATCAGCGGGTGGCTATTGCAAGGGCTTTGGTTAATGATCCTTCCATTATTTTGGCCGATGAACCTACAGGAAACCTGGATTCAAAAACATCGTACGAGATCATGGAGATCTTTGGCCAGATACATGCTGCAGGCAATACGGTGATTTTAGTAACCCATGAAGAAGATATTGCCAATTTTTCTCGCCGCATTGTACGGTTGAAGGACGGCATCATTGAAAGCGATAGGAAAATAGACAAGGTGCTTGTTTAATAATTTATGCCATGGCAATTAAGATATACACAAAAACCGGTGACAAAGGAAATACTTCCCTCATCGGAGGCACAAAAGTTCCCAAAAATGATATTCGCATTGAAACCTACGGAACGGTTGATGAATTGAATTCATGGATCGGTTTGATCAATGACCAATTGAACGATGCGGAGTTTAGATTAGAATTAAAAGAAATCCAGGACCGGCTGTTTACCATTGGTTCTTCCCTGGCTACCGATGCCGAAAAAGAACCAAAAATGAAGCTGCCCGACCTGCATGAGGACGACATCAAATTTCTTGAAAAAAGAATTGATGAAATGACGGCGCAACTGCCGCCCATGAAATCTTTTATTTTGCCCGGTGGCCATGTAACGGTTTCTTCCATTCACATTGTTCGTTGTGTTTGCCGCCGTGCCGAAAGGCTGGCTGTAAACATGCAACAGCACGAATTGTTTATTGACGAAAAAGTTATTCAATACCTCAACCGCCTGAGCGATTATTTGTTTACGCTGGCCCGCTACGTGGGGCAAAAACTGGGCGCCGCGGAAGTGCCGTGGATGGCAAGAATCTGAACCAAGTTTTGGGTGGATTAAAAAAATTAGCCGGATAATAAAAAGAGTCTTCAAGAAGTTGAAAACTCTTTTCATTATAGTAAAGGTTTTATTTCCTCATAAATATTAAGAATCCACCCAAATCACGGTTCAGAGATCTTCCCATCCTTCATCGTCAGTGTTCTGTCGCTTAGCTGCGCCAACTCTTCGTTGTGGGTAACGATCAGAAAGGTTTGAGTAAACTCCTTTCTTAGATCAAAAAATAATTGGTGCAGTTCTTTGGCATTGGCTGTATCTAAGTTACCGGTGGGTTCGTCGGCAAAAACAATATCGGGTGTATTGATCAAGGCACGGGCTACGGCCACTCTTTGTTGTTCGCCGCCCGAAAGTGCCGCCGGTTTGTTTTGCAGCCGATGGCTCAATCCTAATAAATTCAACAGGTCTTCAGCTCTTTTTTTTACTGCATTTTTATTGGTGCCGGCCAGCCAGCCGGGAATACAAACATTTTCCAATGCGCTGAATTCGGGCAACAGGTGATGAAACTGGAACACAAAGCCGATGTGTTTGTTGCGGAAATCGGCCAGTTTTTTACCCGTAAGTCCTGTTACGTTAATCTGGTGCAGCATTACCTGGCCGCGGTCAGGCTTGTCAAGAGTGCCTAAAATGTGCAGTAGGGTTGATTTCCCCGAGCCCGATGGGCCTACTATGCTCACAATTTCTCCGGCTTGTATCTCAATATCAACTCCTTTCAGCACTTCTACGGTTCCGTATTTTTTATGTATGTCCTTAGCGGTAAGCATCTTTTAGTATTCGTTCAAATATCTGTAAACAATGCCGCACAGCAAAGTCTGACCATCGTTTTTAACCTTAAGAAATTCAACATTTGGAAAATTGGTTAATAAAACTACATTTGCGAAAAATTTGAGGGGTTCCTGTATAAAGTGGCATAGAAATTATACTTCAACTTTTCAATAAATCATCAAAAATTAAAAACGATGTTTTGGACGTTAGAATTAGCATCCTACCTTGAAGAAGCACCCTGGCCTGCTACCAAAGATGAGTTGATTGATTATTCCATCCGCTCTGGTGCACCCATTGAAGTAATTGAAAACCTGCAGGAGCTGGAGGACGAAGGTGAAGTGTATGAAAGCATTGAGGACATCTGGCCGGATTACCCTTCGCAGGACGACTTTTTATTTAACGAGGACGAGTATTAAGTAATTCTTTAGAATAATAAAAAAGCCATTCGTTTTTGCGAATGGCTTTTTTATTTACATGAAATT
>JBQCHB010000285.1:0-4364 GCA_051955075.1 Flavisolibacter sp. | reverse complement strand
TTAGACGGCATGTGGCCTCTTAAATAAGAAGTACTTGTAGGTTGCAGTAAATTATTATAATAAGCTGTGGTCAGTACCATATCAGAAACGTTATCATACAGTACATAATCAAAATCGGCCGTGAGTTCTCTGCCTGTAGTATCGAATGTATGTTTCCAATTAAGATTTATTCCTGCATTTTGAAACTTAATATCATTGTCTGTATTCGAGATCAAACGGCTTTCAAGATTGTGGTTGGCATCACTCAAATCGGCAATGGTTACAGGCGTTGGATGGCCTTTGAAAGTAAAACCGTTCAATACAATTCCCAGTACATTGTTTTTATCAGCGTACCAGTCCAGCCCTAACTTTAAAGTGTGATTACTATTTCCAAATTTGAATGGAGTTTCTGTATTGTTGTAGCCGGTAATATTTTCATTGTCATCCAAAAACCGGTTTTCAAAAGTTAATGTGCCGCGGCCTCTGAAAAAGTTAGGATTATAATTTCCAAAGAAATTGATCTTGTTTTTCCGGTAATTAAAGTTGATGCTGTTCTGAGATTTTGGCAACAGGTAAGTTGTGCCATCTACGGTATAAATGCTGGAAGTGGCGCCAACCATTATACTTCCGTTAAAGCCGTTGTTCTTCCCTTTTTTTGTTTTGATATTGATGATGCCCGAATTGCCTGAAGCATCGTATTTGGAAGAAGGATTGGTCATGATCTCGATCTGATCCAAAGCTGAAGCCGGCATATTTTTTAAAAGATTAGCGAGATCTGATGCAGAAAGGTAAGTTTGTTTACCATCCATCATTACTATAACACCCTGCTTTCCTTTCAAACTAATATTGCCATCATTGTCAACCATAATGCCCGGCGATTTTTCTAAAATATCCAGGGCTGTTGAACCGGCGCTTGTTGGCGAAGCATCAACGTTCACAACGGTTTTATCTAATTTGGTTTCTACAAATGGTCTTTGAGCAGAAACTGTAACAGTTCCAAGATCTTTTGAGTTTTGTATTAATGTAATGGTTGAAATCTCTGCATTTCCTTTGGCATCAACACTTTTGGAAATAGCTTTTGCATAACCAACTGAGCTGGCTGAAATAAAGTATTGGCCTGCTTTTATGTCGTTGAACTCATATCTACCGTCTTTGTTAGAAACAGCAACCTTTACAAGAGAAGAATCGCTGGCTTTTAATAAAGAAATAGTGGCCGACTGAATGGCTTTTCCCTGCTCATCTTTAACAACGCCTGAAATTTTGGATTCCGTTTGCGCTGTGGCAGAAAAAGCCACAAGAGTAAAAAAGATGAGTGTAAATACCTGTCTCATAACAATTGGTTTAGTGAAGCAGTGTAAAGGTTGACCAAATTGGGTTGGGTTATGACAGAATTATGACAGGAGCGGCATTATGCTTTTCAAAGGGCAAGAAATCCTTATCAATACACAAGCGGTTTTATAAACTTATGAGATGACACGACTGTGAAAGTTTGTTAATCTGCTGGTTTGGCAAAGGAATTTTCATTCTTCGAGATAATCCAGCTATTGTTTCCTTTCTTTTAAAATCAAACCCCGCATATAAGCGGGATTTGATTCAGGTAGAATATATATAGAGGAGAAAAATTAGTTGCCGCCTACTTTTACACGGTTTTGCTCATCTTCGGCACCACCGCTTTTTCTTCTTTGTTTGGCATCTTTAATGGGTTTACCAAAGCGATAAGTAAAGGAAAGAGAAGCTACGCGACTGTCGCGGGTGTTTACGAAATGCGCTATCGTGTTTTCGAAGGTCATATCTCCGGTTGCTTTATTGGTGTAAAAAATATCTCTTACGTTGAACTTAATAGTTCCTTTATTTTTCAACACCTGCTTACCAATGCCGGCGGAAACTTGTCCTAATGGCTGGATGATGATCTGGCCATCTACGCCTTTTGTTCTGTAAAAACCACTGACCTCGGCGCTCCATCCTTTGCTGAACTTAAACTGGTTGTTCACATTGAACAAAATGTTTGAAGCGTCTACATCAATGTATTCTCCATTGCCGTTCAGGCGTCCTTTGAAGCGGTTATAATTATAATTACTGTATAGCGAAGCATTCCACCATTTGGCAACAGGTATTTGGGCAGAGATCGAGATGCCGGCTGCGTCACGTTTTCCAATATTTCCTCTTTTTACAATGGTTGCATAACCTTTTTCACCATTTGCATCTTGCTCTTGCTCAAAAGTTTCATTCATATAATCAAGCGTACGGCTATAGTTGACGGTTGTGGTAAGAAAATTTTTGAAAGTATGGCTCAACTCAAAATTATTGGTAAACTGCGGCTTCAGAAAAGGATTACCTGCCTGGTAAGTAAACTTATCAAGGAAGAATAAAAATGGATTCAGATCCTGGTAAGCCGGCCTGTCTATACGGCGTCCGAATGATAAGGCAAACTGGTTGTTGTCATTTGCTTTATAGCTGAAAAACGCTGTTGGGAAAAGGCTTCCGTATGCTTTTTTGAAGGAAGAATCTGTTCGTGTAGGGTTACCAAACTGGTTTCCTGTGTAAGAAGTATTCTCGTATCTTAATCCCAATTGCACGCCTATCTTTTTGTATTGCTTATTGATGCTTACATAAGCAGCGTTGATGTTTTCTTTATAAATAAAATGATTGGTTTTGCGATAGTCGATTGTTTCGCCACTATTTTCAACATTAAAATAATTGGCATCGTTTGCTGTGTGAACATAACTTGATTTTACACCTGCTTCCAGTTTGGCTTCTTTGCCTATGGACTGCGTATAATCAACCTTGGCTGAATAAATGTCAACTTTTACAGGTAAATCGCCTTGCAAAACTTCGTCGCCAATAAGTTTCCAATAAGCATCATAAGTGTTATTAAAAAAGTTTTGCGTGCTGGCAGATTTGTAAGTAATGTAATCAACATCACTTGTCAATTCCCTGCCCGTTGAATCAAACTGGTGACGGAAGTTTAAATTCACACTACCGTTTTTCCAATTCTCTTTTTGCCTGCTTTCGGCATGAACGATAGAATCCAATGTGTTGTTCTGATCTTTTAAATAGCTGGTATTGTCACTGGTAAAAGTTCCCGGATTGATAAAACCGGAAGTAACAATACCCAGGGTAGTTTTATTGGTCAGGTAATAATCAGCGCCAAGCTTCAGGTTGCTAAATGTATTGCTGTTGCGCATGTTAGAAGTCTGTTCAAAAATGGCTTCTATATTTTTTGTATCAGGGTCTTTGTACTTGCGCAAAATGTCAAGCCTTTGAAAGCTGTTCCACCTGTTTACGCTTCCGTTGGCAAACAGGTTTACCTTGCCTACACGGTAGTTTAAATTGATACTATTGTTGCTTTTCCAATATCTGCCCTGCTGATAGTTAACAGTAACACTACCATTAAAACCAACCTGCCTGTTCTTTTTGGCTTTAATATTAATAATACCCGAGTTTCCTGAAGCATCGTACTTAGCCGATGGGTTGGTCATAATCTCTATCTGGTCAATGGCAGAAGCCGGAAGGCTACGTAAATAATTCACTAAATCGGCACCACTTAAATAAGCCGGCTTTCCGTCCATCATTACCTGAACGCTTTGTTTTCCTTTCAGGCTGATGTTGCCATCTTTGTCAACCGTAATGCCAGGCGACTTTTCCAAAACGTCCAAAGCTGATGAACCAGCGCTGGTAAGAGACGATTCTACGTTGATCACCATTTTATCAATACGCTGTTCAATAAATGGCCTTTTCGCTGTGATGGTGACACCAGCCATTCCCTTTTCTTGAGGAACCAATGTTATGGTTTTCAATGGAATGAAAGAATTGTTTGAATTAATATCGAATATAGAAGAATAGCCTTTCTCGTGGCCTACGGCGGTAACAGAAACAAGGTATTTTCCTTCAGGAATGTTCTCAAACTCAAACTTTCCTTCCTTATTGGCTACCGAAAATTTAAAAGCAGAAGAATCTTTTGCCTTTAATAAACTAATGGTGGCCAATTCAATAATTTTCTGACTGCCATCCTGCACCGTTCCGCTTATCTTTCCTGTAGTTTGCGCAAAGCTGGCAATTGTTATTGCTAAGGCGGCCAGCATGGTAGAAATCTTTTTCATTTTATAGTATTTAGTACTTGTCCTTATTAATTACAAGTCGAAATTAGGTACTATGCAATACCAAGAACATTGTTTTAAAATAAGCGGCCGTATTTCTTGATGGCCGGTCGCTTTACAAGGTTAAGGTTTCAAAGTATGACGCAGTAGTTTCGGGCCGGTTACAGGGCCGCCTTCCATTATTACCAGCGGAAATTATCTTTTACAAACGGTTGCTGGTCTGTTGATGGAAATCATTTTTGAAGAAATGAACTGCCTTAACTTGCAGCAAATTTTTTGAATGACAGT
>JBQCHB010000284.1:0-33032 GCA_051955075.1 Flavisolibacter sp. | reverse complement strand
CGATAATCCTTACAACATCCTGCTTGGTAAAGAAAGTGCGGTTTATAGCATAGGCATTCGGAATAACCAGGGCTTTGCTTACGATACTTCGAAAAATCTCTTATACGGTTCCTCACACGGGCCTTATAGCGATGACGAGATTAATATTATTGAAGGGTTCCGAAATTACGGGCACCCACTCATTGAGGGTTTTGTAGATGGGAATTATGATGGTAATTCAGCGCAGGGTACCAACACAAGCGTATCAGCTGGAGCACCATGGACAGATAACAGCGGTATTTCCACTTGTCCACCCATTGGAAGCGAATCCGCCAATAAAGCGGCTATTAATGCGGGCATATACGGGCAATATAAAGATCCGTTATTTTCGGCTTATGCAGCTTCGAAGGCCACAGTTACCAACATCTGGCAGACTAACCCTGGAAATGCTATTCCTGCACCGGGATGGCCAACAGAAGCCTGGTCGGGGTTAGACCTTTACAGTAATAAACTGATCCCCGGTTGGAAAAGATCTTTGGTAGCAGCTTCGCTAAAATGGGGCAGGCTTTTAAAATTGAAACTGGATGCTGCTGGCACCGGAACTGCTCCTACCAACACGGTAAGCGACACGGTTAGCTATTTCGGTAGTAAAAACCGTTTTAGAGATTTGGCTTTTTCGCCGGATGGCAAAGACATTTTTGTAATTATGGATAACAACTCTACCACATCAGGGCCTGGCAATGCTAACCCTGTAGTGCCTGCATGTGGAGGTTGTGTGCAGAAATACACCTTCCTTGGCTATCTCTCTGATGCTAATGGAAAAAGTACCATCCCAACTTCAGTTGACGTAACTGCGGGTACGCCTAACGGTTGCCAGGCAGGTACTACCATAACGATTAATGATTCCAACAATAGCTTATGGGTGCCAATAACCGGTGATGACGGAAACATTCTTGCCGAGATCAAAGCCAATGGCAACAACCTGGGTGTGGTCACTTCCAATTTTTACACCAACTCGGGTACTGTAAGAGAGAACAACCTTAAGCGATTGTATCTCGACAGAAATATTACCATTACGCCGCAAACCCAACCTGCTACGGCAGTCAGTATCAGGCTCTATCTTACTGCTGCGGAATTTACAGCTTTAAAAAATGCTTCTAATTCAAAAGGTTCCAGCGGTGTGAGTGCTATCAGCAACGTTAGCATTTTCAAAAACAGCGATGCTTGCGGGGCAACCTGGGTGAACACGTCGACACCTGTCGTTATTGCACCCGCTTATGCCGAAGCCCATGGCGCCAATGGGTATGTGCTGCAGGCGGATATTAACTCGTTCTCTTCGTTCTACTTCGCTAATAATAATGTTATTCTTCCGCTGAAGCTCTTATCATTCAAAGGTTCGTTAGAAAACAAGGCAACACACCTGCAATGGGAAACGGCTAATGAGGTCAACACTTCCCATTTCATAGTAGAAAGAAGCATTGACGGCCGCAACTTCAGCGATATTGGAAGAGTGGAAGCAGCAGGCTACGGTAGCGAAACGCGGAATTATACCTACATAGATAACGATGCCATGCTGCAGGCTGCTGAAATGCTTTATTATCGCTTAAAAATGTACGATAAAGACGGCAGTTTCACGTATAGCAAAATTGTTACTGTATCCATTCCGCCGGCCAATTATATTGTAACGGTGTATCCAAACCCTATACATGACATCTTGAAGATTAAATTATCGCTTTCCGCGGCTGATAATTTGCAGGTGCAGGTAACGGATATGAACGGCCGCATCGTTTACAAACAATCGAAATTTACAGGAATTGGCGTAAGTGAATTACAGATTGATACAAGAGGGTGGGCCTCACAGATGTATTCAGTAAAAGTTGTGAACAGCAGCAATAAAATAATGGCTACACAAAACGTGGTGAAATTGTAAGGGTTTATATTGTTAAAACGAAAACACAAAGCCCCCGCCGGGGCTTTGTGTTTTCGTACTTATAATAGCTGTTCCTTAGTAGTTACCGTGCCCGGGTTCAAGATAAAACCCTCCGCAACAGCTTTACAACCTAAAGAAAGGCTTCTGCGTCTCACGATACTCAACCTTATGTAATTAACTGCTATAGGGGAAAGCAAGCAAGGTGCAATCATGCCATAGCAAAACTTCTTCTGCAATGATCATGCATACAGGCTTTCCTTATAGAAGTTTACCAACCAAGGCAGGCCTTCTCTATAATGGTGGTGTATACACCTCCCCTTATCTGGGTATAGAGAAAAGCCATGCTTTACACACAACTAGCTTACGGGGAAGGAGAGAAAAAGCAATACCAAAGAAGACAAGCTGCGTAGCGGCGGCATTCTGGTAATAGAAGGCAAAAAATAATAACGGCAAAACAAGCCTCACAGAGGCGATATTTTGGTAGAAAGCAAAAGAATGACAATGGAGAAAGGCAAGCCTCGTAGAGGCGGCATTTTATTGATCCGTCCACTGCCATAAAGAGAAAATACCGCCGCTCTGCGGCTTAAACCCCTGCTGTACCTGACCTGCTACCATAATGCAGGCCCTATGGGCCTTGTGGCACCAGTGTATGATGCCAAAGCTAAACAACAAAAAAGGCGCTGCACCATAGCTCTGCTAAAGGAATGATGTAGCATGATCTTACGTATCTAACAGCTATAGGAAAAGCAAACGCAATCATGGCTACGAAGCCCCTCCCTTTTTTCCCTATTGGGGGTAATCATCGGTCAGGAGGGACTGTCAGTACAGAAACGACTGGTTTTAAGAAAAGCAAAGAACCTTAACCCAGCTCATATGACACAACCAAAATGTTTTTTATTCAAATATTATAGAACAGCTATGCAATTACCTAAGGCCCCACCACCTTCATCCTGTAATGTTTCGGGTGCACGGCCATTTCATTCCCTTCCAGGGAGCTCAATTTTAAAAGAAGGCACCAGCTTTTTCTTCCGGGTACGGGAAGTTCTAAAATACACCTGGCTTTTGCTTTACTATGGAAAAGGTAAAGAGGCGATTCAACACTATCTGCCTTCAACCCCTTTTCCTTACCTGCATCACCATAAAGCAACACGGCTTCAAAATAATAATTACTTACCAGGCGGTTGAGTGGTTTTACCGTCGCAGGTTCAATCGGTATTTCAATACGCACTTTTTTTTGATCAATATAAAGCTGGTAATCAACAGTAACCATTTCATGCAGCGGATATTCCCGCTGCAACTCAATGCCCTTTAAGTAAGAAAGTTCCAGGCCTTTGTTTTCTTTAAGGCTCCTACGCAGGGCATTACCTATACGGTTGCCCAGCCTGCCTGAACTAAGGCCTCTTAAATAGGAGCTGAGAGCAATAAGAATTCTTTTAACAGCAGGAGATATGATTTTAGTAGCATCAGCCGATGCCGCGAAGCCTGCATTCAGTGGCGCGGGTTTTACCGTTCCCCTCTTTCTCCTCCAATGCATACCCTCCTTCGTTCGCACAAGCAAATAATCTTTCGGATCACCGGGGCAGGGTGGAGTATTCTTTGAAAACATAAACCACAAGCTATAAAACACTTTGAAAACCTCCAAGCTTATACTGGACTTATACCGGAATTATACTGGACTTATACTGCAGTTATACTGTACACCATCCATATGTGTTACATGGCTGCTAAAAACATACTCGATAGACACAACCTGGAAAACTCATTCTTCACATGCGTAAATTGTTTTTACAATAGTTACACAGGTGGAAACAGTTGGGCCCCTGCATGAACATGGTAGCAGTAATAACCCTGTCTAACCCTTCCCCTGATAGTCAAACATAATTGCGCTTTACATTTGCATCAATGTACACCCTTAAAAAATCCCTTGGCCAGCATTTCTTAAAAGATGAGAGTATCTGTAAAAAAATTGTAGATGAATTAACCAAATGTTCTTTTTCAAATCTTTTGGAAGTAGGTCCCGGTGGTGGTGCCTTAACCAAATATCTCCTCCAAATTGCAAACATCAACTTTAAAGCGGTAGAAGTAGATGATGAAAAAGTAGTGTTTCTAAAAAAAACATATCCTGCTTTAGAAGGCAAGATTATCCACAAAAGCTTTTTAGACATTGATAAACCGTTTGAACAATCGTTCACCGTGGTTGGAAATTTTCCTTACAACATTTCTACACAAATACTGTTTAAAATATTGGATTGGATTGGTGATGTTGATTGCGTGGTCGGTATGTTTCAAAAAGAAGTGGCGCAAAGAATTGCTGCCAAAGAAGGCAGCAAAGTATATGGTGTAACCAGTGTTTTGATACAGGCTTTTTTTGATGTAAGTTATTTGTTTGATGTTAGCGAAACCAGCTTCACGCCGCCGCCCAAAGTAAAAAGCGGTGTAATAAAATTGCTGCCTGTAAAAGATCCGTTGCCTGTTAAAAGCAGGAAAGATTTTTTTGTTTTAGTAAAAACAGCTTTCGGCCAAAGACGAAAAACATTGCGGAATGCATGCCGGTCTTTATTTGATGGCGAAACTTTGCAAAAAGAAATTTTTAATAAACGTGCAGAACAGCTAAGCGTTTCAGATTTTGCACAACTAAGTTTTGAAATGAAATGAGATGGCACGAATGATTGCGAACTACACCAATCGGTAAGTTATCTTTCCAAAAGATTCGTGTAATAAAATTGCAGAAGAAATGGTAAGTCAAACAATAAAGAAGATAATAATCACAGCCCCGGTTCATCAATATCTCATTGATCAATTAACGGCACACGATTATACCATTATATATGAACCTGCTATAACCTACGAAGGTTTATTGCATGTTATGGAAGAGGCGCATGGTTTAGTAGTGACCACCAGGTTGAAAATTGATCAAGCCATTATTGATCAGGCATCGGCTTTAAAATGGATTGGCAGGCTGGGTAGCGGAATGGAACTGATAGATGCCGATTATGCAACGCATAAAGGCATTGCCTGCATCAGCACACCAGAAGGCAATAGGAACGCTGTGGGAGAACATACGCTGGCGCTGGTATTGAACCTGATGAACAATATCACAAAGTCTTTCGAAGAAATAAAAGAAGGCAAGTGGTTGCGCAATGAAAACCGCGGCATTGAGTTAACAGGAAAAACAGTAGGCATTATTGGTTATGGAAATACAGGTTCGGCATTTGCCCGCTTGCTGCAGCCTTTTGATGTAACAGTGTTGGCTTACGATAAATACAAAAGAGATTTCGGAGACGATTACATTAAGGAAGCAACGCTTGATGAAATAAAAGCAGCTGCTAATGTAGTAAGCTTACATGTGCCGTTAACTACAGAAACACGGCACATGGCTGATGATGATTTTTTCAATAGTTTACATCACAAGCCTTTTTTTATAACCACCTGTCGCGGCCCGGTAACCGACACGCAGGCACTGATCAATGCTTTAAAAAGCAATAAAATTTCCGGCGCTGCGTTAGATGTGCTGGAGAATGAAAAAATAAATTCTTTAAGCGACAGGCAACAAGCACAACTCAGGTTTTTGAAAGAACAGTCAAATGTTCTTCTTACACCGCACATCGCAGGCTATAGTAATGAGGCTTTTAAAAGAATGTCTGAAGTTTTGATAGAAAAATTACGTTTGATGCACTTGTTTTAATAGGTATTTACCTATGCCAATACAAGTAATTTCCATCAATTTTTATACTCAGTAAAATCAGGTTGGTTTACTCTTTTATTTTCTAAAGGAGTGGCCTACTTTTAGGGTATAAAATCAAACCCTTATGAAAACGCTAATCTCTTATGTAGCCTTAACGGTTTTTGTTCTCGCTTCTTCTTTCACTATTGATGTACAGCAAAATCTGAATCATCAAACTAAGCAAACTACAGATGGTTGTTTTAACTATTTCAGGGCGCACCGCCAGGGAAAAGGTACTGCCATGATGTGGGCTGTTTCTTCTGCTGATGTAACACAGTTTATTGTTGAACGTTCTTACGACGGCGATTTTTATGAAGAAGCCGGAACGGTAGATTTTAACGGTGCCTCGGCGTATAAGTTTAATGATAAGGAAGTATTCCCGGGCATGATTTATTACCGTGTAAAGGCGGTGAAGACCGACGCTACAACCGAATGTTCAGTTGTCGAGACGGTTCATATCGTTCAAAAACATTAACGGGTGCGGAAATAATTTTCCGCACCTTCTTCAGTTAAATCTGATGCTATGAAAACACTTTTACCCTTTTTACTTATACTATTTTCACTTACCGCAAGATCCCAGATCACCACGCCTATTATTAAGGCAGGCTTTGGAGTGGATGCCGATTTGCGTGCCAGGTACTTCGGTGGCTTGCAAAATGGTAATGATGACTGGTTCACCTATCCCGGTACAACAGGAAATTTGGGAGAATCTATCATTGACACAACAGGAGCAGCAGCAATATTAGCGGGCTACGCAACCGATGTCGCTCCTTTTCCAAAAAGAATGGCATCTTTTTACCGTGCTATGAGTCATCCGCAGTTCAGCGTTATTAACAACAGGTTATGGTTAGATGCGTTGTTTGTAAGAGATTACCATGGCAACGATACAACTGTATTTGTTATCTCTAATAAAAATGGTGAATCTCCGGCTTCCTGGACAGGCGGTGTGCAAAGCATTCCCGATAAGAATGACATTCTTGACATCTACATGCATGTGCGAAGAGCAGGTGCAAGCAAAACCGACTCTTTATGGATGTTTGGCGGTATATCTCTCGATAACACTACTGGTAACCGTTACTTTGATTTTGAAATGTACCAAACTGACATTTACTACGACAGGCCTTCGGGCAAATGGTATGGATACGGTGCCGATGCAGGACATACAAGCTGGCAATTTGATGCCGCCGGGAACATCACTAGGCCTGGGGACATTATATTTTCAGCTGAATACCAAAGTTCCACTTTAACCAATATAGAAGCTCGTATCTGGGTAGATAAAGCTTCTTTACTGATTGCCCCAACTGCATTTAGCTGGTCAGGAAAGTTTGATGGTGCCAGCAGTGGCGCACAATATGGCTATGCCAGCATTTTACCCAAGGCTGGCGGTACTTATTATACCGGTTTAGGTAGTGGAAATAAAACATGGGCAGGCCCATTTCAATTGGTTTTACAGGATAATAGCGTTGTTACTGAATATTCCAGGGACCAGTTTATGGAGTTTTCTGTAAACCTTACCAAACTGGGACTTGACCCTGTAACCACATTTGGAACAGATATTTGCGGCACGCCTTTTAACCGCCTTGTTGTAAAAACCCGTGCCTCCGCATCTTTTACAGCTTCATTAAAAGATTTTGTGGCGCCAACCGACCTGTTTTTGGCTCCAAGAGTTGATGCGCTTGCCGACGTTCCCATTTATTGCGGGGTTGTAGGCGTAAGTAATTTAATGGTACAAAACCCTTCGCTTTCTTCTGTGTACACCTGGTCAACCACCGACGGGCATATCGTTGGCTCCTCTTCCGGAACCAATGTTACCGTGGATTCTGCCGGTACCTATATTGTAAAGCAGCAATTGGCAGCGGGCTGTAATCCTTACGCTTACGACACGGTAAAGATTGTTTATGATGCGGCCTGTGTTCCCATGGCAAGCCGAATAACAAGCTTGCGGGGAAATATTAAAAGCCAGGTAGCCCATATTAATTGGATAACTGCAGCGAATAAGGAAACTCAATACTTCGACATAGAACGTAGCACTACCGGAAGAGATTTTGAACCCGTTGGCAGGGTGATGGCTGTTCCGCCAAATGCGCAGCAGGAATATAATTTTGACGACAATATTTATAATGTAACAGGTTCTTCGGTTTACTACAGGTTAAAAATTAAAATGCAGTTGGGCATTAGTTATTCAAGTATTATAAAACTTGATTTAACCCAGGATCAAAGCGATGTTGCTATATTTCCCAATCCTGTAAAAGATCTTTTACAATTGTCAGTTCCTTCTACAAAAAGGGAAGAGGCTACGGTTTCAATTTTTGATATTTCAGGTGCTTTACTAAAAACTACGAAGGCTGGCTTAACAGAGGGTATCAATGTGCTGCAAATAGATGCTTCTTTTTGGAAGGCCGGAACTTATATGGCAAACATCACTACCAACAGTAGAAATGTATGGAAGAAGTTTATTGTAAGCCCTGCAGGGGGCAACAAATAAACTCACTGATGTTTTATTAATATTCAGATTTATTTATCTTTACAATTATGCAACGCTTCGGTAAAACGAGGCGTTGCTATTTTTTTCATTTTACCATAAACAGTTTTATTATGAGTGGGATTCAATACGTGACCAAAGAAACGCTGGAACAAATGAAAGTTGAACTGCAGCAATTGAAAGGAGTGGAACGCCCCGCAGCTTCAAGAGCTATTGCCGAAGCAAGAGAAAAAGGTGATCTTAAAGAAAATGCAGAATACGATGCCGCAAAAGAAGCCCAGGGATTGCTGGAAGCAAAAATAGCTGCCCTGGAAGGACAGGTAGCTACTGCACGCATTATAGATGAATCAACCATAGATACAAGCAAGGTTTCTGTTTTAACCAAAGTAAAGGTTACCAACCTTAACACAAAAAAACAGGTAACTTATCAAATAGTAAGCGAAAAAGAAGCTGACCTGAAAGCCGGCAAAATCTCCTATACTTCACCTATCGGTAAAGGTCTGCTGGGCAAGCAAATTGGTGATGTGGCCGAAGTAACAGCTCCTGCAGGCGTTATAAAATTTAAAGTGGAAGATATCAGCATTTAGTGTGATAATGAAACAATTTGAAAATGTGAAAATGGGTTTAGGGCAGCATTGCTTCTTTCATTTTCGCATTTTCAAATTCACAAATTTTCAAATTGACTTATGACCATCTTTTCTAAAATTATTGCAGGCGAAATTCCCAGTTATAAGATAGCAGAGAATGACAAGTTCTTTGCTTTTTTGGATGTTTTTCCCCTTAGAGAAGGTCATGTGTTGGTGATTCCCAAAAAAGAGATAGATAATCTTTTTGACCTGCCCGCAGATTATCTCTCCGAAATTTTAGTGTTTGCGCAGCCTATTGCAAAAGCCATAGAGAAAGCCTTTAAGTGTAACCGCTGTGGTATGAGTGTGGTGGGTTTGGAAGTGCCGCATGCGCATATACATTTAATCCCGATCAATTCATCCAACGACCTGAATTTTACACAATCCAAGCCCAGGGCTGCAGATGAAGACTTGCAAAAAGTGCAGGAGAAAATTTTAGCGCATTTATAAAATCCTTTTGGGATTTTCCCTGACAAAGCTTTCCCAATTTCCCTTTTTTGTTTTTTTAACCGTAGTAGTTGATTTTGGCACAGGTACCTTACTTCCAAAATAATGGCAGACAGCTACTCCCAATGCATCAGTAGCATCAAAATATTTAGGCTTGTCGGGTAATTTGGTAATGCGTTGCAACATTTGCCACACCTGTTCTTTGTTGGCATTGCCATTGCCGGTGATAGATTGCTTTATTTTCCTTGGCGAGTATTCGGTAACCGGAATATTTTTATCCATCGCTGCTGCAATAGCCACACCCTGGGCACGGCCCAACTTCAACATACTTTGCACATTCTTACCAAAGAAAGGTGCTTCAATAGCGCATTCATGGGGAGAAAACTTTTCCACCAATTCAGTAATGCGGCGATGAATTTTTTGCAGCCGTTTATAGTGATCTAAAGTGGAGGCGAGCTTCAGTACATCAATTTCCTTTATGGAAAAACTATTGTTGCAAGCTTCTATTACGCTATAACCCATTACAAGGGTTCCCGGATCAATTCCTAATATTATTACTGGCTTTTGCAAGGAGGTGGTTATTTTTACTGCAATGCAGGTAAACAAAAGTATTAAAATCTTTATCAATTATTTTTTTGGTCCCTTGTTGTTTGCCTGGCTGGTTTTTTCTATTTATCAAAGTATAAAAAGCCAGCCGCAAATAGAAGTTTCGTGGCAGCAAATAAAGCATTCCTTTCAATCAGTCCAGATCATTTACCTGCTTATTGCCACGCTCCTGATTTTTGTTAACTGGGGCCTCGAAGCGCAGAAGTGGAAGTTGTCCGTAGCTTCTATTCAGCGTATCAGTTTAATGCAGGCATTTAAAGCAGTACTATCAGGTGTTACATTTTCAGTTTCCATGCCCAACAGGGTGGGAGAATACTTAGGACGGGTTTTGTATTTGCCGGAAGGTTCAAGATTGAAAACTATTTCCGTAACGCTGGTGGGCAGCTTTGCACAATTGCTTACAACCTTGTCTGCTGGCGTTGTGGGTTTGATAGTTTTAAAAAAACAACTGCTTACAAGTTATCTGGATATGGTCATCTGGTATCAATTTATTTTGTACGGATTGATGGCATTGGTCATTGTTTTGATCTTGCTTTACTTCAATGTGGCAGGTGCGGTTTTGTTGTTTAATAAATGGATCAGGAATCGCAGGTATTTATATTTAGTAGAAGCCTTAAGTGATTTTAATGCTCCTTTATTGCTGCAAATTTTGTTGCTTTCCTGTTTGCGTTATTGCGTTTTTATTGTTCAATATCTGCTGATATTTTATTTGTTTGAAGTGAATGTTCCGGCACTGATCATTGCATGGGTAATGAGTGTGATCTTTTTGACAATGGCTGTTGTTCCTTCTATTGCATTGGTAGAAGTAGGCATACGGGGCGAAATAAGCTTAAAGCTGATGGGTATTTTTTCAGCCAATAGCCTGGGCATCGGTTTAACATCGGTCACTGTGTGGTTTATGAATTTGATCGTGCCGGCTATTATTGGAAGCTTGCTCCTGGTAAATATCAAAATATTCAAAAAGAAAAATGCAAATGCCAGCGAACCAAAACGCCATGTGCATTATTCAGTAAAAGAAGACTAAACTATTTCTTCCAGCTTAAAGCTTTCTCCCGCCCTGATACCTCTTTCAGTTTGTTGCAGCATGCAACATTCAAGTTGCGGATCGTGTTCGAAAAATAAAATGTAATCGTTTTGAACAGCTTCTGTCAAAAATGATTTCTTTTCATTCAGCGTTGTTAGGGGAAACATATCATAAGCCATCACATAAGGAATAGGAATATGTCCTGCAGAAGGCAACAGGTCGGCCATGTATACAATGGTTTTGTCTTTGTATTGTATCTGTGGCAACATCATAGCCTCGGTATGTCCATCAACAAAGCGCATGGAGATACTGTCGTTAAAAATAGTTGAACCCAATTGCTTCATGTCTTGTTGCGCTGGCGTTTCAATAAATTGCAGTTGCCCGCTTTCCTGGATGGGTAAAATATTTTCTTTTAAAAAAGAAGCTTTCTCCCTGTCATTAGGATGAACTGCCCAGTCCCAGTGCTTTGCATTGCTCCAGTAAACAGCATTTTTAAAAGCCGGAACTAATTTGTCTCCCTCTCTTACAATAGAACCGCCGCAATGATCAAAGTGCAAGTGGGTTAGAATAACATCTGTAATGTCATTACTGTTAAAGCCATGTTTTGCTAACGATCTATCCAGTGTGTCATCACCATGCAGGTAGTAATAGCTGAAAAACTTAGCGTCCTGCTTATCGCCAATACCATTGTCAATTAAAATGAGGCGGTTGCCATCTTCAATCAGCAAACTGCGCATGGCCCAATTGCACAAATTATTTTCATCTGATGGATTGATCTTATTCCAGATAGATTTTGGTACCACGCCAAACATAGCGCCGCCATCCAATTTAAAATAGCCGGTATTGATAGAATATAAAGTCATTGCAAGTGAGATTATAATAAGACAATGACACGAATTTAATACACGAACGACACGAATCAGCAGAAGAGTTTGCCCGGTTCATGCAATTCGAAATAATTGGCGTAATAGGTAATGATGCAAAAAATTATTGTGGCACTACTGCTTTTTTTTCATATCAACAAATAACAGCAATACGCCGCCTATGATGAAAAAGACCATAAGGGCCAAAACAGAATTGCGCATACCGCCGAAGAATTCAGCTACATAGCCAAAAGACAGTGTCCCAATAACGGTTCCCGTTTTATCGCATACATCGTAAAAGCTAAAGTAAGATGCAGTGTCCTTTGTTGGTGGAAGAAGCTTTGAATAAGTAGAGCGGGACATGGATTGTATGCCACCCATTACCAATCCTACACAGGTAGCCAGAAAATAAAATTGCATAGGTGTGCGGACAAAATAGGCAAATATGCAAATGCCTATCCAGATTAAAATGATGATTCCTAACGTAAAAATATTGCCCGTACGTTGTGATAAACGTGCAAACAAGGTAGCACCAACGATGGCCACCAGTTGAATGATAAGCACCGTCATGATCAACTGCGAAGACTCGAGTTTAATTTCCTGCGATGCAAAATAGGTAGCGAGGTACATCACGGTTTGCACACCCATGTTATAAAAGAAAAAGCTGCGCAAAAAACGTTTGGTAGTAGGATGGTGTTGCAGCTGCTGCCACACTTTTTTTAACTCATAGAAACCATTGGTGATAATGCTGTGTTCGGGATGTTGTTTGGATGGGACCGAGGCAGGCATTTTACGAAATGTGATTTGCGCAAAACCCGACCACCACAATCCAACCGCTAAAAAAGATAAACGTGCCGGCCAGGCGCCCCAGCCCAGGTGCATGGTATCATTTATGGTAATAAAGGCCAGGCAAATGATCATCAGCAATACGCTGCCAATATAACCCATTGTAAAACCTTTGGCACTTACCCTGTCCTGGTCGGCTTCTGCAGCTATCTCGGGCAAATAAGCATTGTAAAAAACAATGCTCCCGCAAAAACCAATAGAGCCAAGTATGGAACAAACGATGCCCAAAGAAATATTATCCGGCGTCATAAAAGTTAGCCCAATACAGGCTGCTGAACCGAGATAGCAAAAAAATTGCATGAAGGATTTTTTATTCCCTTTATAATCGGCAATGGAAGAAAGTATGGGCGAAAGAATAGCAATAACTAAAAAAGAAAATGAAACCGAATAAGAAGCCAGCGAAGCCCGGTTGTACGTTCGGCCAATGAACGCCACTTTTTCTGGCGCAATGGCCGTATAATAAGCAGGAAAAATGGCCGATGTAATAATGAGTGAATAGGCGCTGTTGGCCCAGTCGTACATGGCCCAGGCATTGATTATTTTTTTAGAAGCAGTTTGCATGATGCGTTTTGATTGCATGAATGTAGTGTATCAGGCGCACCTTTCAAATTCATCATCAGCGTGGCAAATACCCCGATATCATTAACAGCACCAAAATAATTCCTACAATGATCCTGTAATAACCAAAAATTTTAAAGCCATGCTTTTGCAGAAAACCAATGAAAAATTTTATGGCCAGCATCGCTACTATAAATGCAACAATATTACCTATAGCCAGCAGCTTTATATCATCAGGTGTAAACGTTTTATATCCTTTCAATAATTTGTACCCTGTAGCTGCAGCCATTGTAGGCACGGCCAGAAAGAAAGAAAACTCAGCGGCAAGCTTCCGGGTTAACTTCTGTTGCATACCGCCAATAATAGAAGCGGCGCTTCTGCTTACTCCGGGGATCATGGCAATTACCTGCCAAAGGCCAATAAAAAAGGCTTGTTTAAAATTGATTTTTTCTTCGGTTGCTATTTCAGGTTTCTTAAAATAGTTATCGATCATAAGTAGCACTATGCCACCAAGGATCATGGTGATAACCACTGTAGTGGTGCTTTCTAAAAGCATATCAATCTTGTCGGATAATAAAGCACCGAAAAACAAAGCCGGGATTACGGCAATCAGGAGTTTTAGGTAAAACTGCCAGCGGGAGAAATCGAAGAATTTCTTCCAGTATAAAACAACTACGGCCAGTATGGCGCCCAGTTGAATGGCAACAGTAAACAGTTTGGTGAAATCACTTTCCGGAACACCCAAGAGCTTTTCGGTAATGATCATGTGGCCGGTGGAAGAAATAGGCAAAAACTCGGTAATGCCTTCTATTATGGCAATGATAATGGCTTGAATGATTGTCATGTAAGAATTTAGAACGTAGAAGAGTTATACGAGTTTTGTTTTTGGCGTAACCGCTACAATAATGGTTAACCCAATTCGTGCAATTCGTCCCGATAGCTGTCGGGATGAATTCGTGTAATCTTTTTAAGCGTTTTTGGGTTGCTTAAAAATAGCGATGATCTCAATTACCAAACCTGCTAAAATAACAATTGGGGCAATGGTAATGCGGCGGGTGCCGTAAACTTCATGTGCATTGAACACGTTCGGATCACTGCTTTTGCCGCCGGCCATTAATATAAATCCAAGAGCCATTACAGCTGCGCCAATCAGCATCCAGGTAAAATTGGTTTTGTCGAACAGAGACCCAATACCCGATGTATCTTTTTTTACAGTAGTGGCTGTGGTAGTTCTTTTTTCTTTCATAAAACAAACATAGTAAAGTTTTGAGTTTGGAGTTTGTGGTTTGGAGTTTGTGGTTTGAAGTTGGCGTAAATAATTTGAAGAAACCTTACTGGTTTTAGGCTGGTACTATCGTACTGCAACTAAAGCAATCACGAAAACCACCAACGCCAAACCACAAACTCCAAACTTTTAATATAGCTCATCCAGTTTCATACGCAGGTATTTTAACACGCTGCGGTGCGTACTGAATAAAGTAATAGTAATGCCAATTAAGATCAATACCACAAATAATATGAGCATGGTTGATGTGGAATGCACCACTTTGATCTCTGGTACCAAATTGCCGGCAACGGTGATCAATATATAAATCAGCGCAATGGCAATAACGGCACTGATGGCGCCATTCATGATAGCTCTCACATTCAGCGGCCGGGCAATAAAGCCGCGGGTGGCGCCAACCATTTGCATTGTTTTAATTAAAAAGCGGTTGCTGAACATAGCCAGGCGAATGGTGTTGTCAATCAAAATAATGACAACAATGGCCAGGATGATGGCTACAACCAAAAGAATCAAGCTGATGTTGCGCAAATTTTTATTAAGATTGGTTACCAGTTCTTTTGGATATTGTACGTCAGTGATCAGGTTGGCTTGCGTTTGCTCAATATTCTTCCGAATGCTTTCCAGGCTGTCCACCTGTACATAATCTTTTTTTACATTAAAATAAATGCTGTTAGGCAGCGGGTTGTAGTCAAGTATTTGATTCCAGTCTTCATTTCCGTCGGCCAAATATTTTTGCCGTGCCATTTCTTTATTCACAAAGCTGTAAGTTCTTACATACGGCTGCGAACCAAAATATTGCATTAAAGCCAGACTGTCGGTGGTAGAAACGTCGCCACGCAGGTGCACTTTTACTTCTACGTTCTCACGGAAATAGTCGCCCAGTTTGGTGGCATTAATAACCAGCCAGCCAACGATTCCCAATAGAAAAAGTACAAGGGTTACGCCAATGATGGACATTACATAAGATGGTTTTCCACGTCGTGCAGCTGCTTTGCTTGATTGCGCCATGCGATCTTGTTTTTTTAGAAGTGAACAAAAATAAAGGATTGGTGCTTAGCATTGAGGTTAGGGCTTTGGTTTTGCAAAGTTTTAAACGGCCGAAGCGTTATTTTTGCCCTTCCCTAACGGCTGCCTGTTAAAAAATATTGCTTTAAAGCGTTTGGACGACAAGGAGTTTGCAAAAAATTATGATAGTTGAAAGAATGCTGCGAGCTACGAGATCTACAGTTAGGAAACTGTTTTAAGTCTGTAGGCTCATAGACCGAAGCTTTGCACACTAGAATTGTATTAGTACAAGTGTGCGACGCAACGAAAGCTTTATAGCATTAAAGCAGTTGGGGTACAAAAAAATAAAAAGAAGAACATAAACTGACGATGGAGTATAATTTCAGGGATATTGAACAAAAGTGGCAAAGTGTATGGACAGAACAGGGTGCATATCGGGTTTCTAACAGTTCCACAAAGCCCAAATATTATGTGTTGGATATGTTTCCCTATCCAAGTGGTGCAGGTTTGCATGTGGGCCATCCGCTGGGCTATATTGCTTCAGATATTTTTGCCCGTTACAAAAGGCTCAAAGGTTTCAATGTGCTACATCCTATGGGCTACGATGCTTTTGGATTGCCTGCAGAGCAATATGCCATTGAACACGGCGTGCATCCTGCTGTAAGCACCGCAAAAAATATTGAAACCTTCAGAAGCCAGTTGGATAAAATCGGGTTTTGTTACGATTGGAGCCGGGAGGTCAATACATCTAATCCGAAGTATTATAAATGGACGCAGTGGATTTTTCTGCAACTTTTTAAAAGCTTTTACAACAGGAAAACCAGCAAGGCAGAACCAATTGATGACCTGATAAAAATTTTTGAAACGGAAGGAAACGTCAATCATCCTATTCCCAATTCACAGTTTCAAATTCCAGGCCCCCTCCAAACCTCCCCCGATAGGGGAGGCTTAGCAAACACACAGGACCAAAAAGAAGGAAATGCTTTCAGTGCAAATCAGTGGAATTCATTTGATGAGAAAATAAAGCAAACCATCTTAATGGAGTATCGCATTGCCTATTGCGGTTATGGAGAAGTGAATTGGTGTGAAGCATTGGGTACTGTTTTGGCTAACGACGAAGTAGTGAATGGCGTAAGCGAACGTGGCGGTTACCCTGTAGTGAAAAAGAAATTACGTCAATGGTATTTGCGCATTACCGAATATGCCGATCGTTTGCTGCAAGGACTGGAGACAGTGGATTTCAGCGAGGCCATGAAAGAAATGCAAAGCAACTGGATCGGAAAAAGTTCAGGTGCTGAAATAACTTTCGCCATTCACCATTCACCACTCACCATTGACGTCTACACTACCCGTCCCGATACCATTTTTGGTGTGGACTTTATGGTAGTGGCGCCGGAACATGAACTGGTTGAAAAAATAACAACAGAAGAACATAAGCAGTCTGTCGAAGAATATATTGCCTACGTAAAGAGCCGAAGCGAAAGAGAACGCATGGCGGAGAAAAAGATCAGCGGTGTGTTTACGGGTGCTTATGCCGTCAATCCTTTTGATGGAAAACAAATTCCGATCTGGATCTCGGAATATGTATTAGCCGGTTATGGTACTGGTGCTATTATGGCTGTGCCCAGCGGCGATGAAAGAGATCACAAATTTGCCAGGTATTTTAATCTGCCCATCACCAACATCTTAGGCGATGCATACAATGGCGAAGAAGCCAATCCAACCAAGGATGCTATACTAACCGACAGCGGTTTTTTGAACGGCATGGTGATGCGTGATGCCATTGATGTTGTCATTGACAAGCTGGAAGCAATGGGTATTGGCAAACGCAAGGTCAATTACAAAATTCGTGATGCAGCGTTTAGCCGGCAGCGTTATTGGGGCGAGCCTTTTCCCATTAAATGGATAGATGGTGTGGCTTATCCTTTGGATGAAAGTGAACTGCCGCTGGAACTGCCACATGTAGAAAGCTACAAGCCAGGGCCGGAAGGAGAGGGGCCATTAGCCAATATTGACAATTGGAAATATCAAAAAGTAAAGCTCGACCTGTCGGAGACTTCACAAGTCTCCCCAGTTAGGGGAGATTTAGAGGGGGCCTTGGAAACGAATACCATGCCCGGCTATGCAGGAAGCAGTTGGTATTTTTTACGCTACATGGACCCGCACAACGACGCAACTTTCTGCGACAAAAAAGCAAGTGATTACTGGCGGCAGGTAGATTTATACGTAGGCGGAACCGAACATGCTGTTGGCCATTTGCTGTACAGCCGCATGTGGACGAAAGCTTTGTATGATTTAGGATTGATCAGTTTTGACGAGCCGTATAAAAAATTGTTGAACCAGGGGATGATACAGGGGAGTTCGAGATTCGTGTACAGAGTAAGAGGAACGAATCAATATGTTTCGTTTGGATTAAAAGACGAATATGAAACGGATGAATTGCATGTTGATGTAAACATTGTTGATGGCGTAGAACTGGATACTGAAGCTTTCAAAAATTGGAGAGAAGAATATAGAGATGCGGATTTGCTTCTGGAAGACGGTAGATACATCTGTGGAACAATGACCGAGAAGATGAGCAAGCGCCTTTATAATACAGTCAATCCTAACACTGTAGTTGAAAGATTTGGCGCCGATACGTTCCGCATGTACGAAATGTTTTTAGGCCCGGTAGAAATGAGCAAACCCTGGGATACTAAAGGCATTGAAGGTGTTCACCGTTTCTTAAAAAAACTGTGGCGTTTATTTTTTGATGAACAGAAAGGCAAAATTGTTACGGATGAAAGAGCGAATGCAGCAGAATTAAAAGTGTTGCACCGCACCATAAAGAAAATCGAAGAAGATACAGAACGTTTTTCTTACAATACTGCTGTTAGCGCCTTTATGGTTTGTGTGAATGAATTAACAGATCTGAAATGCCATAAAAAAGAAATCCTTGAGCCGCTGTTGATACTTCTCACGCCGTATGCACCGCATATCAGCGAAGAGTTGTGGCACCAATTAGGAAACACGTCAACGATCCTCGACGCAGCTTTCCCAAAGTTGGATGAAAAGCATTTGGTAGAGAGCAGTAAGGAATATCCTATTTCTGTTAACGGTAAGTTGCGTACTACCATGAACATTGATTTGGATGCTTCGCAGCCACAAGTGGAGGAAATGGTGCTGGCCAATGCAGTTGTGCAAAAATGGCTGGAAGGAAAACAACCTAAGAAGATCATTTTTGTAAAAGGCAAGATGGTGAATGTGGTGGTGTAAGCCAAGGGCTTAGTAGTAGCTACAGGTCTAACTGATTTAATTATAAGACAGCTCTCAACAAACTTTTCAGGTTGAGGGCTTTTTCTTTTAATAATGAGTGATTGATCAATGGATTTGTGCGTTGGCATTCCTTTCCCTATTGGGAAGGTCGGTACGGGCCGTGAGGCTTTTTCTCTTTCTATCTTATTTTTATACTTGAATACCTTACTATGAAGAAAATATTTTTATTGCTTCTTGCTTTCTTTTCTGCTTTTTTTATTGATGCGCAATCACTGAACATTATGACCTTCAATGTCCGTTATAATAATGCCGGCGACAGCTTAAATGCATGGCCTTACAGAAAAGACAAAGTGGCTTCGCAAATATTATTTCATGAAGCTGACATTGTTGGTGTGCAGGAAGCATTGCACGATCAAATGATGGATTTGCAGCAAAGACTTACTGCTTACAAATACGTTGGGGTGGGCAGAGATGATGGCAAACAAAAGGGTGAGTACTCCGCTATATTTTACGACACTACCCGCCTGCAATTGTTGCAATCACAAACATTCTGGCTTTCCGAACAGCCCAATGTGCCGGGCAGCAAAGGCTGGGATGCTGCCATTACCCGCATTGTTACCTGGGCGAAATTCAAAGACAAAAAAACTAAAAAACAATTCTTTGCCTTCAACACGCATTTTGACCACATGGGAAAAGTGGCACGTAGAGAAAGTGCTAAGCTGTTATTGCAAAAAGTGAAGGCCATTGCCGGAAACAACGAAGCGATCGTTACAGGGGACTTTAATTCGCAGCCATCCGATGAGCCGATACAAGTAATTACAGATACAAATAATGCAGACAGGCTTACCGATTCAAAAAGCATTAGCGCTGCGCCACATTATGGACCTACCGGAACTTTCAATGGCTTTAAGCGAAAGGAAGTGGATGATCAACCAATTGATTACATATTTGTAAAAAACGGTGTTAGGGTTTTAAAGCATGCTGCTTTTTCGCAAAGCTGGGATGGCCGGTTTTCTTCCGATCATTTTCCTGTGTTTGCTGAAATTGTTTTGTAATACTTCGTTTACGATCATAACAAAACAAATCACTGCTTTCGCAATCGTATGACGGCGCTGCTGTTTTCGGTGCTGGCCAGTTGTGCTTCATACCTTTTGTCTCCCATAATGGCTACCATGTAAGATGTGTTGGGTGGAATAGAACCCAGGTTTTCTGCAACCATGGTCAGATCATTGCTTTCATTCAAATCGGTCACTGATAATTTTATAGTGTAGGCTTTATCAGTTAAACGAACATGCGTAAACAGCATTTGATCATTGAGAAATAACGAAATAGAGTCGCCGTCAATTTCTGCATTATCATAAAAACGCAGTTCAATAGAATCACCTTCAACTGGAATTTCTTTAGCAACGATCTTTTGACGTGAAGTAAATTTTTCTTCAATGCTCAAAGGATGGATTTCAGGTGTCACTGATTTTATTTGCGGCATCGGAATAACAGCCATGCCCGTCTTGGGGGCGGGAAGCGGTGTTGATTCAGGCTCGTCTTTAAATAATATGGTTTCAGATGATCTTCTTACTGGTGAAAAAGCAATTAAGAAAATGCTGTCAATAATATCCGGATCGTTGGCGCCAATGGTGTAATTGTCTACAACAAAATCCCATTCATCAGGAAAAGAAGGAATGCCAACTTTGGTTAAAGCAACCGTACCTTTTGGTGTAGAAGGGTTTTCCTTTGGCGATGTTTTTCCATCTAAAAACATTTGACCGCCACCGGGACAATTAAAGTCTGCTACAGAAAGTAAAGGATTTGTATTTCCCAAAAGCCTGTTGCTTTTATCTTCTATCAATTGATCATCCCACCACACTACGCTGTTATCATTTGGATCAAAATATCCTTTGATGCTGTAGCGCCGGTAATTATTGGCTGATTCGTAATAATAAGAGCTTCCTGTAAGGCTGTCGCCTTTTTGGATGATCTTAAGCTCTACGTTTTTTTTATTGATCTTGCCTTTCCACACGCCGGTTATTTGTTGGGCATGGATGAAAGAAATAAAACAGCAAAGCAAAGCTGTCATGGCAATGCGATAGGAATTGGTGTTTAACATGCCTATAAATAACGCCAAAAGAATGAAAATAATTGTTGGTAGAATTGCTCTTTTTGGATAAGAAGAATTCCGATGAATTTAATGATTGAGTTTGCAATGTGGCCTAACCCATAAAATAGCCCTGTACATCTGCGGTCAAAAAAGCCCCGGATTTATCCGGGGCTCAATCTTATCTGTGAAATCAATATTTAATTAGTCAAATCCAAGATTAAAAGTCTTTCTTCTTATTCCTGATCTCGTCCAGCATTTCCTTCACGGCTCTTTCCAACTGTGGGTCTTTGCCGCTCAATACAGATTTGTAATCGTTCGGTACCTTAATATCTGGTTCCAGTTGCAAGTTTTCGGTAGGCCTTTTTTCTTTACCAATTGTTGCTACCATTGGAATACCAAATACCAGGGTTGGATCAATTTGTTGTTCCCACCAAACAGCCGTACCGGTTCCCGGGACAGGCATACCTATTAATTTACCAATGCCAAGGCTCTTGTAAGCATAAGGAAAAATAAATGCATCGGAATAGTTGCTTTCGCTCATGATAACGGTTGATGGATTGGTCCATTTGTTGGCCGGTTCACTTGAAGTAGGCGTTGCACCCTGCGGCGAAAAGCTCAAATACTTTTTACCACTTAAGAAGGTTACAAGATCATCGTGCAGCCAGCCGCCACCATTAAAACGTGTATCAACGATCAGCGCTTCTTTACCGGCAGCTTTGCCCAGCACATCTTCATACGTGGTGCGATAGCTTTGATCGTTCATGCCCTGCACATGCACATAACCTACTTTACCGCCGGAAAGCTCTTCCACTTTTTTGCGATTGTTATCAACCCAGCGTTGATACAATAATCCCTGCTCTTCACCCTGCGAAATAGGTTTGGTGGTTTCTTCCCAGCGTTGTTTGGTAGCAGGATCGTAAAGGCTTAACAACACATTTTTACCAGCTTTGCGGTTGAGCAAACGAGCCCAATCAAAGGTGTTGTTGATCTCTTCACCATCTATTTTTTCAATGATGACACCTTTTTTAATTTTTGTTTTGGCATTGATGAATGGGCCACCTTCCAATACTTCCATTACTTTCAATCCATTGCCTTCGTAAGTTTCGTCGTACAGCATGCCAAGGCTTGCGGTGGCATCGCCATTTTCTACACGGGGCGAGTAGCGGCCACCGGTATGTGAGGCGTTCAGTTCACCCAAAAATTCACTAAGCAGTTCCTGGAAGTCGTAGTTGTTATTAATGTAAGGAAGAAATTTTGCGTATTGTGTATGATATTTATTCCAGTCAACACCGCCCATATTTGGATCATAAAATTTCTTGGCCACTTGTCTCCATGTATGATCGAAAATGTAAGCTCTTTCTTCATCGGCTTTCAATACCATTTCGCCGTTTACAGTAACAGGAGCGATCTTTCCGCTTTCGGCATCTACTTTCATCATCTTACCATCGCTTACTACAAACAAACTTTTACCGTCTTTGCTTACATCCAACCCCGCAGGGCCGCCATCTAACTTGGCTACCAGCTTGGTTTCTTTCGTACGCGGATTGGTCATCCATAGATCGTAGCCTTTTTCCATGCGGGCCGTGAAATATAATTTCTCGCCATCATCACTTAATAAATAACTCGAAATATTTCCTGAGTTGATAGTGAGCCGCAGCTTGCGGTTATCCAATCCTTCAAAAAGTGGTTCCCATGTTTTTGTGGGCGGTGCAATTTTCAGGCTTGAATCTTTTTTGGCAGCGTCTTTATCCTTTCCTTCCTCTTCTTTCAACAGCGCAAATTCATTTTTATTCAGCTTGAATTTATCATAAGCTTCCTGGTCAAAGAACATGGCATATACATCTACTTCCCTGGCGCCCTGGTAAGCCAAAGGTTTTTTGCCATCTCGGTCGGTTGTCCACAACAAAGCTTTACCACCAAAAGCCCATTGCGGCCTGTTATCGGTGAAACCACTTTCCGTAAGATTTTTTCTTTCACCACTGCCATCGGCTTTCATCATGGCTACTTCATCTGCGCCCCAACGGCCTTCGGCCGAATTGAAAGCAAGCCACTTTCCATCGGGCGACCATTGAAAATATTGGTCTCCGTCTGAATAAGAAAAATTGATTCCTTTGGGAACAATGGTGCGGCTTTTTTTGGAGGCGACGTTGTAAACCTTCAAAATATTTCTTTCTTCGAGGTAGGCAATTTCTTTTCCATCGGGAGAAACCTCGGGTTGAAATTCGTCGGCATCGGTAGCAATCACCGGTTCTTCTTTAATGATGGTAGAAGCATAGAAATAAGGTTCTTCTTTTCTTTCAATAGAAGCTTTGTAAATGTCCCAGCTGTTGCCACGTTCTGTGGCATAATACAGCGAACGGCCATCAGGGCTAAACTTTACGGTTCTTTCCTGTTGTGGTGTGTTGGTAATGCGTTTGGTCAATCCGCCTTCTACAGAAGTCACAAACACTTCGCCGCGAACTACAAACGCAATTTCTTTTCCATTGGGCGAAAGCGCTGTTTGAGTAACATTGGCATTGACAGGCAGGATTTTTTCGTCATTGCCACGAGTATCTGTGTTAATGCTGATAGCCACTTTTTGTTGTGCACCACCATCTTTCATGATATAGATTTCGCCATCGTAGGTAAAACATAATGTACCATCATTGGCACGGCTTAAAAAGCGAACGGGATTTTCCTTGAATTTAGAGAGCTGTGTAGTAGCTGCCTGTCCGCCTACAACGCCTTTGTAGATGTTTTGCGAACCGTCTTTTTCGCTTAAATAGTAAAATGTGTTGTCATCATTGCCCCAAACCGGGTTGCGGTCTTCACCTTCAAAAGCAGATACTTGTACGTATTCATCTTTTTTAGTGTCGTAAATCCAGATGTCTCTTGTAACTGAAGACGTGTGGTGTTTGCGATAGGCATCTTCATAACCTTTGCGGTCCTGGAAAATAATTTTATCGCCTTTGCTGTTAAAGCGGGCAAATTCAGCACCTGCTGAATTGAACATTACTGAGCGGCCGCCGGTTACAGGTACTTCATACAATTTTTGGAACAAGCCCCGCTGCGGAAAACGGGCAGAGGTATAAACATCATTGCGGTTGGTACCAAACAAAACGGTTTTGTTATCGGCAGAAAAATCATACGGATAATCGTTGGCAGAATTGTACGTTAATCTTTTGGCTTCGCCACCGGTTGACGGCATAATGTACACATCAAAATTTCCATACCGATCCGATGCAAAAGCGATCCACTTGCCATCATGGCTCCAAACAGGCATGTAATCGTAAGCTTCGTGAATGGTAAGCGGATAGGCTTCGCCACCGGAAGCAGGCACCTTGTATAAATCTCCTTTATAACCAAAAACAATTGTTTTGCCATCAGGAGAAATGGAAGGGTAGCGCAACCAAAGCGGCGCATTTTGTGCAAAGCTGTTAAGGCCGACAATCAGCGCAGCTAAAGCAATCAATCTTTTCATGGTGTTGTTTAATTTTAGTATGAGAATGAGCAACGATCACTGTTTATTTATGGTAACGTCAAAGGTGAAGACGAGCTTTGTCAATTCCAATCTGCAATTATTAAAAAGGCCGTGGTTGAAGACTCACAAATGACGCGGCGCTAAAGTTATTAATTGAAACTACATGACAGCAAAAATTTTTGAAGAACGGTTATCGGGCAGTAGCGGTACATTTCATCCTGTGGTTCCTTACGAAAAAGGGGACCAGCTTTTATTGATGGACTTTACGGATAAGAATACCGAACTGACGGATGAAATACTAAAAGATACCCATCTTTTTACGCAGTACATTAATGCAAAATTGAAAGCTGCTGGTGCTCAATATGGCATTGGTGGATATAATGAGCATAGAACGATATATAGCCGTTCAAAAGTTTTCGATTCAAAGCAAGGGCAGGAAGAAAGAAGGTTGCACCTCGGTATTGACATTTGGGGCAAGCCTTATACCAAGGTAATGGCTCCATTAAACGGCATTGTGCACAGCTTTGCTTTTAATAATGCCTTTGGCGATTATGGCGCTACTATTATTCTTACGCATAATTTGGAAGGAATGATGTTTCACACTTTATATGGACATCTTAGTTTGAACTCCATTAAGAACCTGCAGGAAGGTGATGTAGTTAAAAAAGGAGACGTTTTTGCTGAATTTGGGATTCCTTTCGAAAACGGTCAATGGCCGCCGCATTTGCATTTTCAAATTGTGTTTGATATGCAGGAAATGAAAGGCGATTATCCCGGCGTTTGTGCGTATTCAGAAAGGGAAAGCTATTTGGCCAATTGTCCCGATCCGGATTTGATTTTGGGAATGATGCAATATGCTAAAAAGTAAAAGACAAATGGAGGTAAGAGGGGGCATCTTCAAGATTGAGATCTTTCTCTTTATCTCTTTCTTCTCTTCATTCTCTTAGCTTACAATTTTAAAGTTAAACAACGGCGTGCCTATGGAGCGGTACACCAATACCCAAAAGGGAACAATCGCTTCTACGGCCCGTGCGGCTTCTATGCCGCCGAGGTCTATCAAGTGGTCAGCCTTCCAGTGAAAATTGTCAACTAAGAATTGCTTCACTTTGTTTTTGGCTTCCGCATCATTTCCACAAACAAATAAATGGTGATCGCCTTTGTTTACTTCGCGGGCATCAACCATTAGTTTATAATTGACTGTGTTTAAAGTTTTTACCACGTAAGCATCAGGCAAAGCTTTTTGAATCTCTTCTCCCAAAGAATTGCTATTGCCTAATCCTTCTAAAATTTGTGGGGGCATGCCTTTGGTAAAATCAAGTGGATTGGTGATGTCAACCACAATTTTTCCATCCAGGGTTTCTTTGTCAATGCTTTGCAACGCATCCAAAGCATAGGCTCCATTCAAACACAGAAAAACAATCTCGCCAAAGGCGGCAGTATCATTAAAATCGCCTTGGGTGGCATGCTCGTTTGACCGCTGCACCCATGCTGTAGCTTTTGCATTATTATTGGTTCTGCTTCCCATTCTTACATTATGTCCTTTCTTGGTTAAAGCCGTGGCGATGGCTTCGCCAACTGTTCCTGTTCCTAAAACACCTATGTTCATGTACCGGTTTTTTTCTTCAAATGTAGCGTAAGCTTTAAGCATTTGTTAGATGGTAAACTTTGCTAAAACCCTTAGCTTTGAAGCTATTAAAAATCATGCTGAGGCTATAAGGTTCGCGACCATCACTCGCAGCTCATAACTTGCAGCTCGAAGCTTTTACCCAATGTCAAATCCCAATTTAAATACACACAGCGAAGGCTTATCGGCATCTGATAAGGAATTTGAAAACGGCATCCGCCCCAAAGAGATCAGTGAGTTTTCAGGCCAGGCACAGGTTATTGAAAACCTGATCATTTTTATTAAGGCTGCCAAGATCAGGGGCGAAGCGTTGGATCATGTGTTGTTTCACGGCCCTCCGGGTTTGGGAAAAACCACTCTATCCAGGATTGTGGCAAACGAATTGGGCGTCAACATCAAAGAAACCTCCGGGCCTGTTATTGAAAAACCCGGCGACCTGGCCGGTTTGCTTACCAACCTGGAGCCCAACGATGTTTTGTTCATTGATGAAATTCATCGCTTAAGCACCGTGGTAGAGGAATATTTATACTCGGCCATGGAAGATTATAAGATCGATATTATGATCGACAGCGGCCCTAATGCCCGCAGCATTCAAATCAATCTCAACCCTTTTACACTCATTGGCGCCACTACCAGGAGCGGTTTGCTAACAGCACCTTTGCTTTCCCGTTTCGCTATTAAATCAAGGCTGGAATATTACAATGCCGAAACGTTGAAAAAAATCATTCTTCGGGCAGCCCATATTTTAAATGCCGATATTACTACCGATGCAGCCGCCGAAATTTCCCGGCGCAGCCGCGGTACACCGCGTATTGCCAACGGACTATTGCGGCGTGTAAGAGATTTTGCACAAGTGTTGAACGATGGACAAATAGACATCGGCATTACCCAACATGCCTTGAAAGCATTGAATGTGGATGAACACGGGCTGGATGACATGGATAACCGCATTTTGTCTTCCATCATTGAAAAGTTCAAAGGCGGGCCGGTAGGTATTACCACCATTGCCACTTCCGTTGGCGAAGAAGCCGGTACGCTGGAAGAAGTGTATGAGCCTTTTTTAATCCAGGAAGGATTTATTAAGCGTACACCACGGGGTAGGGAAGCCACGCCAAAAGCCTATGCACATCTTGGTAAAATTCCACCAATGGGTTTTGATGGCGCAACACTTTTCAATGTTTGATTCTTTTGCCTATTTTGTTGCTTAGCAAGCCAGCTTATGCGAAATAGTTATTGCCTCATTTTATTGCTGTGGTTTTTGGTTTCTTGTGCAGACAAGAAAGATCCTTTAGTAAAGGTTTGGCAATACAACGACACGCAGGACAGCAAAGAACAACTGGAAGATTATTATAAATACGGCGGCACGATGGAGTACAGGCTCACGGCTGCTAATTTTATGGATTTGCAGCCCGACAGCACCTACACCAGCTATTTTTCTTTTTTCGATTATGGTAAATGGTTTTTCAAGAACGGCAGTTTGATACTGGTCAGTCACAACCGGCAAATAATAAAGTTGCAGGTAAATAAGGTAAGCAACACAGAGCTCATCTGCACCAATAAAATAAAACAGAAGGTGTACCGCTTTAATGGACTGCCCAACAATTTTACGGCTACTGTTGAAGACCCTTTTTCCGTTGCCAACAACCACTGGCGCATTAAAGCAAAGCATAAAGAATCAGAGGCAGAACTAAGAGCGAGGCTGAAAAACCATTTCAGCTTTTGGGAAAAATATTTTGCCTGGGGCTTGAAAAATAAGATTGACTACCTTGATGTGCGCAGCACACCCAGCATTTTAAAAATGTATGGCAATGGTTTTGAGCTGGAGTACTACGACAATCTTTTTCCTGAATGGAAAAATAATTTTTACGATACGGCCGATTGCCGGATGGCTTATGAGAACCTCTATTATAAAATGTACGAGAAGAACATTCACTGGCCCGATACAAAGAACCGTTTTGAATGTTTTGTTGCTGCTTTTAATCAATTACAGGGCTGGATGGATGAAAAAATGTCGCCTTATGTAAAGCGCAAGGAAGAAATCAGAATTCAAAAATAAAAACACCCAAACAAAACTGTTTGAGTGTTTAATGTATTTCAAACTTTGGTTGTCTGTGCGTTGGCTGGACCCTCTTCATTGCTGATCCAGAGGTCAGGCCAGGTGCTTACTCCTGCACCACTAACCTAAATCCGTTACCGTGAATATTCACGATTTCGATCTTGGGGTCGTCTTTCAAATATTTACGCAGTTTGGCAATGTACACATCCATACTGCGGCCATTAAAGTAAGTATCGCTGCCCCAAATGCGTTTTAATGCCTGCTCACGTGGCAACAGGTCGTTCATGTGTTCGCAAAGCATTTTCAGCAGTTCGTTTTCTTTTGGCGAAAGCGTTTGGGTTTTGCCGTCATGCGAAAGCTCACGCAATTTTGGATTAAAATGATAAGAAGCCAGGTCAAACTCTTTGTTTTCTGCTTCACGGTTCAGCTCTTCGTTACGCTTAAGAATGGCTTTTATTTTATGCAGCAGCACATCGCTGTCGAAGGGTTTGGTAATATAATCATCAGCGCCGAGCTTGTATCCCTGGATGATGTCTTCCTTCATGGTTTTGGCACTTAAGAAAAAAAGAGGAACGTCGGGATTGATGTCGCGGATCTCTTCGGCAAGTGTAAATCCGTCCATATTAGGCATCATTACATCCAGCAGGCAAAGGTCGAACTGTTCACGTTGAAATGCCGCCAGTCCAAGACGGCCATCACGTTCCAGTGTTACATTATAATCATTTAGCTCTAGGTAATTCTTTAATACACTTCCCAAATTCGTATCGTCTTCGCATAATAATATCTTAGCTTTTTTTCCTTCCATGACTAATGGTTTTTTAATTGAAAAATAAAGTTAACGCATTTGCTCATACGCTGTTTTTCCTGCCACCGATTAATTAACTATCAAAAATTCTTCCACTGTCTTTTACCTTTGCGGCGCAATAATTTTATATGTTGATAACACCTGATAATAAATTGAAAAAATTGATCATCATAGGCGACCGCGTACTGATTCGCCCCACACGACCGAATGAACGCACCCAAACAGGATTGTACTTGCCGCCAGGTGTGCAGGAAAAAGAAAAAGTACAACAGGGATATGTAATAAAAATCGGGCCCGGCTATGCTATACCCATGCCGCCGGAGGAAGAATCGTGGAAGGCGCAGGAAGAACAGGTAAAATATGTGCCGCTGCAGGCAAGAGAAGGCGACCTGGCTATTTTTCTTTTAAGCGGTGCTACGGAAATTATGTACCAGGGAGAGAAATATTTTATTGTACCGCAGGGAGCGATACTAATGCTGGAAAGGGAAGAGGATCTGTAAGTTTTCAGATTTACAATCCGCGGTTTCGTGTTGCTTTAAGGCGAAGAAAATTTTTTATCGAACAGGCTAAATTGGAAGAGACGACCGGGTAATAAACCACAAAAAATTAAAACGGGGAACTATGAACTTTTCAGGCTAAAGCCTGGTTTGCGTCTGTCATTTGCTTTTGCACCCGGTTGATAAGGTCATTGTAATCAAACGGCTTTTGCATAAAATCATCGGCGCTTACCAACGACATGAGACCCAGGTTGTTATCGTAGCCCGACATCATAATAACACGGATGCCGCTTGTTTCTCCATCCTGTTTTAGCTTGTTACAAAATTCCCGTCCATCCTGGTCGCTGATAAAAACATCCATTAATATTAAAACAGGTTTGTGGATCTTGATTTTTTGGGCAGCTTCTTCTATGCACGAAGCCAGCACGGTCTCATAGCCTTGTCCTTTTAGAATGATCTGCACAATCTGCAGCAAATCTTTATTATCATCCAATAAAAGGATTTTTTGATTGGAATACACGGTAACTGGTTTTGCCCTGTATATTCAAATATCTCTCCAAAAATTAAACACTGCTTTAGCCTTGTAAAATTTAATTCAATTCGTCGGGGGAAAAAACCGCCATTCTATTGTTTTTGCGAAGCTGCGTATTGGTGGGCTCGCCGTATATTCAACGCCGGAAACTTATGCGATTACACTTTATCGGTGTAATTTCTTTTTTCTTACTTTCAACTATGGCAAACAAAGATCAACTTCAGCAAGCCGTTAAGGACGGTTATACATTTAAAGGAGAAGCAATTAAAATTGGCCGTGCCATGCTTGACGGCGAGGTAGTAGATGGAGCCGACGTTTTTTTACCATTAAAAACGATGAACCGCCATGGGTTAATTGCGGGTGCTACGGGAACGGGAAAAACCAAAACCCTGCAGCTGATCAGTGAAGGTTTGAGCGAAGCCAGTGTGCCTGTTTTGCTGCTTGATATTAAAGGCGACCTCAGCGGTATAGCCGCCCCCGGAACCACAAATGATAAAATAACGGAACGTTCAAAATTATTAGGCGTTGATTTTAAACCGCAGGGCTATCCTGTTGAATTGTTAACCTTGAGCGACAAGCCCGGTGTAAAATTGCGGGCAACAGTTAGCGAGTTTGGTCCGGTATTGCTTTCGAAGATTCTGGGTTTGAATGACACACAAGGCGGCGTAGTAGCATTGATCTTTAAATATTGCGATGATAATAAACTGCCGTTACTTGATTTGAAAGACTTTATCAAGGTGCTGCAATACGTAACTGCCGAAGGCAAGGCTGAAATTGAAAAAGCCTATGGCAAAATATCAACTACTTCTACTGGGACTATTTTGCGGAAAGTAATTGAGCTGCAACAACAAGGTGCAGATGCTTTCTTTGGTGAAAAAAGTTTTGAAGTAGAAGACCTGATGCGGGTAAGCAACGATGGCAGAGGTATTATTTCCATACTGCGTGTAACAGAGTTACAGGACAGGCCTAAACTGTTTTCCACTTTTATGCTGCAAATGCTGGCAGAATTATACGCCAGCTCTCCCGAAGAAGGCGATCTGGATAAACCCAAGCTGGTGATTTTTATTGATGAGGCACACCTTATTTTTAACGATGCTTCGGAAGTGCTGCTGCAGGAAATAGAAAACATTGTAAAACTCATCCGCTCCAAAGGCATAGGCGTTTTCTTTTGCACCCAAAACCCAATGGACGTTCCTGCATCGGTGCTGGCGCAACTCGGTTTGAAAGTGCAGCATGCATTAAGAGCATTTACAGCGGCTGACAGAAAATCAATTAAGCAAACAGCGGAGAATTATCCCGAAACAACATTTTACGATGTAGATAATTTGCTTACGCAATTAGGCATTGGCGAAGCATTTATTACTATGCTTAATGAAAAAGGCATTCCCACGCCGCTGGTGCATACCATGTTAAAAGCGCCGCAAAGCCGCATGGATATTTTAACCGATGCCGAAGTACAAAACCTGGTCATGAGCTCTAAACTGGCATCGAAGTATAATCAAACAATAGATTCGGAAAGTGCCTATGAAATATTAAATGCAAAAATTGCTGAAGCGGAACAGCGTTCGCAACAGATCAATCAAATGCAGGAGCAGGCGAAAGCGCAAAAGGCAGCACCAAAAGAAAAAAGTTTTTTGGATAATCCAATTGTTCGCAGCGCAGGCAGAACAGCCGCTACCATGATCACAAGATCTTTATTGGGCGTTTTAGGTTTGGGTGGAAGAAGAAAAAGCTTATTCTGATTGAGAAGAATTACCAGCTACTAACAATCCCACTTCATTTACCATTATCTTTTTTTCAGCCTGGAGAAATGAAATTACTTTCCAGGCTTTTTCTTTTTTTATATTTTTTAAATGCATTAGCAGATCATCAATGCTGATGTCTTGCCTGGAAACCTCCTTGATAATAGCAGTAGATATTGCATCAAATTCCCTGGTTGAAAGTTCAGTGCTTTTTTTTCTTAAACAATTATCGCAGACGCCGCAATCACCAGCCTTTTTATCGCCAAAGTAAATACCAATGGCTTTGCTGCGGCAGTCATTGGTTTGAACGTATTCAATCATTTTTTTAACACGACCTACAAATACATCATGCCTTTTGTAGTAAGGCATTAAATTGAAAGGAAGTTCTTCTGCTACAACGCGGTTCTTTCGGAAAATGATTTGAGGCTCATTGTTTTGCGGTACATACTGAATTATGCCAAATGAAGCAATGGTTTTTAATTGCAGTTTGATGTCAGGCTCGTCTTTTTTCAACAACCTTGCTATTAAATTTTCCGAAATGAAAGCAGGGAAATCAAAAATACCTTCGTAGGTTCTGAGCAAGGTAGTTAAGAGATTTTCGTGTTGCGGATAACTTTTTTCAAACTCATACAAACCGTTTTTGTTGGTGGTAAATACTAAAGTGGACGGCGAAAAATTTTTTTCATTAAAGTCAAGCCAGCCATCGCTTTCCAGGGCCTTTAATGCATACAGGGTGTCGGGGCTGTTTAATGTAAAATTGCGGATGAATTCATCAAAACGGAACGTGTACGTTTTGTCCTGGCCGGTGTACACAGGTATTTGCAAATAGTTTACCAAAGCATTGTACACGGTTTTGATTTGTTCCAACGTAGGATAACGGATCAAATGGAGTAACGATAATTCTTCTATGTCTTTTGTATCGTGTAATAAAACAGCATAAGCTTTTTTGCCATCACGTCCGGCCCGTCCAGCCTCCTGGTAATAATTCTCCAAACAATCGGGTACATCTAAATGAACAACAGTTCTCACATCGGGTTTATCAATGCCCATACCAAAAGCATTAGTGCAAACCATTACGTTTACTTTATTGTTGATCCAATCCTGTTGCCTTTTGCTGCGTTCTTCGCTTTTTAATCCGGCATGATAACTGGTCGCAGAAAGACCATGCATTTGTAAAAGGTTTGCCATCTCGCCGGTGCGTTTCCGGCTTTTGCAATATACAATGGCCGTGCCTGGAACTTTTTTCAAAATATCCACCAGCTTTGCAATCTTCGAATCGACTTTAAAAACACTGTAAGAAAGATTTTTTCTTTCGAATGATTGTCGAAAAATTTTCCAGGCGGCAATTTCTTTTCCGTTAGAAGGTTGCAACTTGAGTGTAATATCCTGCTGTACATCTTCCGTTGCCGATGCCGTTAATGCCAGCACAGGAACGCCGCGCAATTCTTTCCTTAATTCTGCAATGCGCAAATAAGATGGCCTGAAATCGTAGCCCCATTGCGAGATGCAATGTGCTTCATCCACTGCAATTAAGTTGACATTGAACGATGGTAAATATTCTTTGAACAAAGAGGTTTCCAAACGTTCGGGA
>JBQCHB010000283.1:0-6150 GCA_051955075.1 Flavisolibacter sp. | reverse complement strand
TATGGGCACTGCATTCCAGGCGTATTATCATTTAGAAGGAAAAGGATTGATTGAAGCAAGGCCAAAATCGGGATACTATGTTCGCTTCAATAACAAGCGTTTTCCCGGCATGCCCGCCGTTACTAATCCTCAACCAGTAGTGAATGAGATTAGTACGCAGGAAATGATCACCAATGTGTTTAAAAATATCTCAGCAGATGACCTCATCAATTTATCAGTGGCGGCTCCGCAAACTGAATTATTACCTGCTGCCAAGCTTAACAAATCGGTGGTACATGCGCTGCGCACATCAAAAGATCATTGTCTTAATTACGAAGACATTCAAGGCAATAAGGAGTTGCGCAAACAGGTAGCAAAACTTGCTTTTAACTGGAACGGGAAATATACTGCGGATGACGTGGTAATAACGGCAGGTTGCATGGAGGCATTGGTCATGTGCTTAAAAGCAACAACGCATCGCGGTGATACAGTGGCAATCGAAAGCCCCACTTATTTCGGCATCTTCCAGGTAATGGAAAGCCTGGGCTTAAGAGCCATTGAAATTCCTACATGCCCGGTGGAAGGAATAGACCTTGATTACCTGTCAAAAGCTATAAAAAAATTTGGTATCAAAGCCTGCGTGTTCGTTCCCAATTTTAATAACCCTATAGGCAGTTGCATGCCCGATGAAAAGAAAAAAGAATTAGTGCAATTGATCACTAAAAACAAAATTCCGCTGATTGAAGATGATATTTACGGTGAATTGTATTTTGGAAAGCATAGGCCTAAAACATGCAAAAGCTTTGATGCAGAAGGATGGGTGTTGCATTGTGGTTCGTTATCAAAATCATTGGCGCCCGGATACCGGATTGGCTGGTGTATACCGGGACGGTTTATACAAAGAGTGAAAGAATTAAAACTCATGCACACAGTTTCCGGAACTACAATTACACAGGTTGCCACAGCGCATTTCCTCAGTATTGGCCGTTATGAATATCATTTAAAAAATTTACGCAGGGCCTTGCATACACAGTGCCTGCGGTATACGCAAGCCATTATTCAATATTTTCCACAAGATGTAAAATTAAGCAGGCCTGTAGGCGGCTTCGTGCTTTGGGTGGAGATGAACAAAGAAGTAGATGCTTATAAGTTATATCAGGAGGCACTGAAGCATGGCATTTCCATTGCGCCGGGGCAAATTTTTTCTGCCAGTAGCGGCTACCGTAATTGCATTCGCATTGGTTATGGCAGAACATACGATGAACAAATTGAATATGGGTTAAAAGTGTTAGGCGGATTAATAAAAAAGCAGATGAAATGAACAGAGGATAAAAACTTATTGTAATAGCAACTGTTATTAGTTTGTCTTAATCTTTTTCAGTACTTCCAATATTTCATTGATCTCACGCCAATCTTTTGTATTAGTTTTTGTGTTTGCGCTATAAAATCTAATGATATTATTTTTTAACGAACTACTTACACTGGTAAATCCATCGTCTTTCAGCTTGAACAAAAGCTCTTTATAAGTTTCATCACATAAAGGATATTCGCCAAATTGTGTTGGCTTTCCTGTATCGAAATCTTTATTGGCAAGATTGATATTAGTCACATTGTTTTTTAAAACCTGCACATATTTTTTTGATACGGTATCAAAGCTCTGAATAAAAATCTTTTCTACTTCGGAGCCAGGCACTTCAAAATTCAATGCACGCAAAGGACCAACCTTGGGTAAAAACTGTATTAATGAAGATAACAGAAAAGAAAAAAAATCGGGTTCGGTTCGCTTGTTGCCAAACTCCGCGTTGTATTGTTTTCTTTTCATGCTGTAAATAAATTTACGGGCCGTAATTCCAGGTTGGGCTTTTTCTATTTCGGTACGCTTCAATGCCCATGCTGTTTTGGTAATAGTAGGAAAAACATTTCGCACAGCCCATCGGAATGTACCAATAGCCAAAGGAAGATTGGCAAACAATTCATTTAGGCTTAATCCATATGTTTTTAAAACAGCTTTTCCCAAAAGCGTGTCGGCAACAGCAAAGCCTATAAAATCGTGATAGCTGTCAGAAGCATAATTTCCTCTGGCTGTTTGCAGCACATCGAAACCAAATTCAGTTCGTATATGAGAAATCTTGTTTTCGGCATAAGTAACGATGTTGCCAAACTTCTTTTTCATTTTGGGATACTCAAGCGGAACACTTTTATTTACACCTAAAGGATGGCCATAAGTGTCGGCCATATAGTGGCACAAAACGCCTAAAGCAAAAGCGTAGTCGTTCATATTTTGCGCTTCATCAAACAGAGACTCCACAAAATCTCCGCTACGTACATAATGCACAAGATTGGTAAATAGTTTACTGCCATAGGGAAAATAGCCCATGTCGGGAGCAACGGCGCCGCCATAAGCATAAGCTTTTGCTGTTTTCAATTGCTCCGCCGAAGCGGCCGGGTATTTTTTTTGCAACAAAGGAAGCAGCACTGCTTTCCAGTTGGCGTCAATTAAAGCCTGGTGCGTAAGCACCGAATAAGCTTTGGATGAATAAGAAATAAAAAGGAAAAGACACACGATCCAAATCCTTTTAATGAAGCTGAATTGCTTTTTTTTGCCGATGCGGGTAAAATATATTTTTTGCATATTTTCTTCAAACTGATAGCAATGCTGATCATGCGAATATGCAAATGCAATACCACGACACAAGCAACCCGTGCTTGTTAAGGCAAATGCAATGGAATGAATTTGATGTTGTAGGATTGGGAGTAAAAAAATGTAACGGCTATTGGTTAGAACTCATAGAAAAGCGGCTTCATTGCTGAAAGCCGCTTATACCTGGTTATGGCTGGGTGAAAATTTTAATTTAATTCGTTAATCCATTGCTCGGCAAAGGTTATGGCAGGATCTATCACTTCTTTGCCGGTTCTGAAAATTTGTTTCCAATCGTACGCTTTGGCTTCATAAGAAGGGTTTACAAATTTCTTTTTACCATTTACAAGTTTTAATTCGGCAGAGAAATCAACAGTTTTTGCAAGGTCAATAAATTTTTTCAAACGTCGTTTTACCAGGTTCTTATAATCAGCAGGATATTCATCTTCCCAATTTTTTACACTTTCTTCATAAGACCTTGCGTTGCTTTCAGCATTCATCTTTTCACTTTCGTAAAACAGGGCTATCATTTTGCTGTTAGGGTCTTTATAATCTTTTAAGTTGTTTTTCAGCATATCCAAAACAGGCTGCAAAGCCTTTACCATGTCGGGTTTCATCGTTTTTAAATTAGCCTCTGTTTCCTTTATCGACTTTTCTGTTTCTTCAATTTTTTCTTTACGTATTTCTTCCTTGGTTTTGGTCTTTGTAATGTATTCAACGGGCTTTGCATTTTTGCGCTGCAGATCGTATTGTTTTTTAAAAGCTTCACTATTGATTTGTTGTTTGGCATAAGCCATCAGGTCTTTTGCAATAGCAGTGCGGTCTCCGCTTAAAATATTTTTAGCCTTCTCTGCACCATAATAATGAAACCAGCCGCTCATAAAGCTTTCCTCTATATTCTTCATGCCTTTTTCCTTGCTGAGGCCTAGCTGCTGCCACACATCGGCAAAAGCTTTTTGTGTAGTGAACGATAACAAAAGTGCTGCAGCTAAAGCAAGCGTTAATAATCCACCTGCAATGCGCAGTTGAAGCAATATTATTTTTAAACCCTTCTGTTTCATAATTCTTATTAAGATTGTAAAGATGGCTTGCTGCTAACACAATGGCCATGCAGTAATGCATGATTTGACAAATCCAATGAATGAATTGTTTTAATGACCAAATGCAGTAAATAGTAGCGGCTTGGCCGCAAAGGCGAAGCTGTTTATCGAAAACAAGGCTTTTGCATCATTTGCCGGTTTAGATTCGTGGTCTATAAAAAATCGCTTGCTTTAATTGCTGCAGAAGCAGTAATTTGAAAAGCTAAACCATTCATTTGTTTCAATTATTATGAACGCTTCGCTTACACCGGAAAACCAAGCTATTCTGCCTCAATTTTTATTTGAAGAAAGCTATAAGCAAATAAGCCTGTTGGCCGATGCTATGCCTCAATTGGTATGGATAGCCAAGGCCAATGGTGAAGTTATTTACTACAATAGCCGTGTGCAGGAATTTGCCGGTGCTTACAAAGGAGCCGATGGTGCCTGGAGTTGGGCCGGTCTTTTACACGACGCAGATCAGGAGTCTACTGCGAAAGTCTGGGAAAAGGCTGTATTAACGGGTGGTATTTATGAAAAGGAACACCGGGTAAAAATGAAAGACGGTTCTTTCCGCTGGCATTTAAGCCGGGCCTTTCCACAAAAGAATGATAGCAATGAAGTGGTGAACTGGTTTGGCACAGCCACTGACATTCATGAACAAAAATTACTTGAAGAAAAAATAAAAAAGGCAGAGGAAAGATGGCGTACGGCGCTTGAGGCTACCGAAATAGGCACCTGGGAGTTTGATCCTTCTACAAAAAACTTCTTTTTATCTGATGTGGCTAAAAAGATCCGTGGTTTCGGTCCCGAAATGGACAGGCCTTTTGAAATGCACCGCGAAACCATTCACCCTGACGATGTGCAAAGAGTAGCTGATGCCATGCAAAATGCACTTGACAGTGGCAGAGAAGAAACTTTTAGCATGGAGTATCGTGTATTTAAGAAGAACGTAGCGCAATGGTGTTGGATACGGTCAATAGGAAGGGTTATCATTAGCGATGCAGGCAAGCCTCAACGTGTCATTGGTATTATGCAGGATGTAACCGAACAAAAAGAAGCACAGGAAAAACTGCAATACCTGGCAACGCTTACACAAAACATCGCTGACGCTGTAATTGGAACCGACATTAAACATACGATCATTAATTGGAACAAAGGCGCTGAAAGAATTTATGGATGGACGAAGGAAGAAGTTATTGGAAAACCTGCCCAGGAGGTTCTCCGCACTCAATTTTTAATCAGCAGTGATGAACAGGCGTGGCATGAGCAATTTGATGCAAAAGAGCAATGGCAGGGCGAAGTGCTGCAAAAAAGAAAAGATGGAGAAACAATTTCCATTCTTGCATCTGTTGCCAAAGTAACTGATAGAAATGGCAAACATATTGGCGGCGTTGCAGTAAATAAAGACATTACAGAACAGTACAAGGCAGCGCAGTTGTTGAAAGAAAGCGAAGAACGTTTCAGAGTGCTTACCAATACTATTCCACAAATAGTATGGATTAATGGTAGCGGCGGCGAACTGGAATACCTGAATGATCAATGGTATAATATAACAGGACAGACTACTAAAGAAGGTTTGCGAAACCGGTTGCAAATGATGCATCCCGAAGATGTGCAACCGATAAGAGATAAATGGAAAAAGGCGTTAGAGGATGGTGAGGCTTTTCATGCAGAATACAGGTTGAAAACAAAAAATGCCGACGAATACCGGTGGTTTTTTTGCAATATTCAACCCCTGAAAAATAAAGAAGGCATTGCAATGAGATGGATCGGCGCTGCTTCGGACATACAACATTTTAAAGACGTTTCTGTTTTGTTGAAGCAACAAGTGCAGGAACGTACCACAGAGCTTAGCCGTTTGAATATTGCATTGCAGAAACAAGCCGAAGAATTGCGCCGGTCTAACGAAGACCTGCAGCAATTTGCGCATGTAGCCAGTCACGATTTGAAAGAACCACTGCGCAAAATCAAAACTTATGGCAGCCGCTTGAGCGACGAGTTTGGCGAAATACTGCCGGAGAAAGCAAAATCTTTTTTAGAAAAAATGGATTCGGCGGCTACACGCATGTCAAGCATGATTGATGGCGTGTTAGGTTACTCTATGCTGGGCGCCACGGAGCAGGTAGTAGAGCCTGTAAATTTGAACGAGTTACTATTGCATATCGAAGGCGATCTTGAAGTAATTATTCATCAAAAGCAGGCCGTGATCCACCACAACAATTTACCTGTTATCGAAGGATCGGCTATTTTATTTTACCAATTGTTCTATAATCTGATTAACAACTCGCTGAAATTTTCGCGAAGTAATGTAGTGCCACAGATCAGTATTTCATCTAAGCAAATAAATGGCAGCGAACTGGAGCAAACGCAGCTTTTGCCAAACAAAGATTATGTGCAAATTTCAGTAACAGATAATGGTATTGGCTTTGACCAGGCGCATGCACGAAAGATTTT
>JBQCHB010000282.1:0-4935 GCA_051955075.1 Flavisolibacter sp. | reverse complement strand
AAATTGATATTGTTTCTGTATGCACACCCAATGGTTATCATGCGGAACATTCTATAAAATCATTACAGGCAGGCAAGCATGTTTTGTGCGAAAAGCCGCTGTGCATAACCAAAGTTGCGGGTTGGCAAATGATTGATACAGCGTATTTCTGCAGAAAGAAATTATTTGTAGTAAAACAAAACCGCTATAATGAACCGGTTCAAATCGTAAAGAAAGCGTTAAACGAAGATAAGCTTGGGAAAATCTACAGCTTTCAAATCAATTGTTTTTGGAACAGGCCTCAGCAATATTACACCGGAGATTGGAGAGGATCGAAGTTCCTGGATGGTGGTATTTTATATACGCAGTTCAGCCACTTTATTGACTTGCTTTATTGGTTTTTGGGTGATGTAGATTCAGTGAAAGGCTACAAACAAAAAAACGGCCAGCGTATCAATATCGAAATTGAAGATGACGGCGTAGCTATTTTAAAAATGAAAACAGGAGCTATTGGAACCATCCATTATACCATTAATAGCTTTAACAAAAACATGGAAGGCTCCTTTACATTGTTTGCAGAAAATGGAACGGTAAAAATTGGAGGTCAATATCTGAACGAACTGGAGTGGTACGAAACTACTGAACAAAAAAAGCCGGTTATAACTCAACATACGCCGCCTAACGAATATGGGTATTATCAGGGTTCTATGAGTAACCATGATAAAGTATATCAAGACCTCATTCATTCTTTAAATGGCAATGGCAGTTTATTAGAGGCAAAAGATGCTGTTAAAACGATTGAAATTATTGAAAAGATTTATGCCGCAACAGAAGAGGTATAAGCAGAAACTGGTTTTTGCTGTAACGAATGATTTGAATTACGATCAAAGAATGATCCGCATTTGCAGCTCATTGCAAAAAGCAGGGTATGAGGTGGTACTGACAGGCAGAAAATTAAAAAGTTCTGTTCCATTGTCCGAAAAACCGTTTACGCAAAAAAGAATTTTTTGCTTCTTTGAAAAAGGCAAAGCGTTTTATATTGAATACAATCTCCGTTTATTTTTTTGGCTGCTCTTCCAAAAGCTTGATTTGATCTGCGCCATAGACCTTGATACGATTATTCCCTGCTATTTAATTTCTGTGATAAAGAAAAAGAAGAGGGTTTATGATGCACATGAATTGTTTTGCGAGATGAAGGAAGTTGTTACCCGGCCTAAAATCTACACGTTTTGGAAATTTGTTGAAAAACATATCGTACCAAGATTCAAAAACGGGTATACTGTTAACGCCCCGATCCAGCAAATTTTTAGGGACGATTACGGCGTTAACTATGATGTTATCATGAATGCTCCGCCGTTAGAAGAAATGGCCGCACCCACTACAACAGAACATTTCATTATTTACCAGGGAACTGTAAACGAAGGCAGAAGTTTTGAAACTTTGATACCAGCTTTCAAATGGATCAATTGTCCTTTTTATATTTATGGTGATGGCAATTTCTTGAAAGAATGTCAACGCCTTATTATAGAAAGTAATTTACATGAAAAAGTATTTTTAAAAGGGAAACTATTGCCAATCGAATTGAAAACAATAACTCCGAAAGCGGTTTTAGGCATTACTTTTTTTGAGAACAAAGGCTTAAGTAATTATTATTCTTTGGGCAATCGTTTTTTTGATTACATGCATGCGGGCATTCCACAGTTGTGTGTAAATTATCCAGCTTATAAAAAAATAAATGAAGAATACCGTATTGCAATGCTGATAGATGACTTGTCGCCACAATCTATTGCAAACACAGCGAATGCTTTGCTGGCTGACGAAGCCTTACAAAAGCAGATGCGGGCCAACTGCCTGCAGGCCAGGCAGGCTTACAACTGGCAAAATGAAGAAAAAAAGCTTTTGAACTTTTTTGAAAAAATTATTTAATTCCTTTATCAATTAAAAAAAGCTGGCTTAAGCGATAAAAATCGAACCCGGCTAAAGAAGGATTGCAGGATAATAAATTTTTTTCAAGAGGCTTTTGAATCATTCGATAAACAAAAAGAAGAGCAGTTCCCAATCCAATTTTTTTGAAGGTATAAAACCAGTAAAAAAGCCGGACATGATGTTTTAAAATTTTGGCACCGCAAGTCCGGGAGATTGCCAATAGATTATGCAGTGCCTCATTTGTCTTTTTAATGAAAACTTTTGTGTCTTCTATCCCATCGTGCAAAACAGCATTTTTCACCAAACAAATTTTGGCTCCTGCTTCTTCAAGTCTTATGCCCATCAAAGTATCCTCATGTCCATATCCATCAAGTTGCAGATTAGGGGAAATACTTTTAAAAAGACTTTTCTGAATGCAAAAATTATTTGTCATAAATCCCGTCTTTTTGCGAAGCATATCTTCCCTTGTTCTTCCATACTTCCAGTGAAGTATTTTTGAACACGACAAAGGTTTGCTATCAGGATAAGTTCTTCCACCAACAAGCACCTGGCAGCCATTATTTAGCTGTTGAAAATAAATTGAAAGAAAGTCATGCTGCACAATACGGCTGTCTCCGTCCAAAAAAAGTAACCATTCGAAACAAGCTTCATCAGCTAAATAATCCCGAACTTTTTGACGACCCACATTTGCATCCAGCTCGATGTATTTCACCTTAGGCAGGCTTGCTACTGCCTTATTTTGATTGCGGTAAAAAGGTGTAGAGAAATCATCTGCAATTATAATTTCTCCTCCCTTACCAAATTCGCTTAACTGATTGCTAACTGTCTCTGCCAAATAAAAAACTTCAGTGTTATAAACAGGAATCAGTATAGAAATCATATAGTAACGATAGAAGCATTATCTATAATCCTACCATTTTCTGTTTTCACCATTCTTGCAGGGAATTTTTGTATCACAATGTAATCATGAGTTGCCATTACCACAGAAGTTCCATAATCTCTCGCAATGTGAATGAGCAGGTTCATGATCTCGTCTGAGGTTTCAGGATCAAGGTTGCCTGTTGGTTCATCGGCCAGAATTAATTTCGGAGAATTTAATAAAGCTCTCGCTATATCTACTCTTTGTTGTTCACCGCCGCTCATCTCAAAAGGCATCTTAAAACCTTTTGAACGCAGACCTACTTTATCCAATACATCAGCTATTTTTTCATTCATCAGCTTTTCATCTTTCCAGCCTATAGCTTTCAAAACAAACTTTAAATTGTCGTTGACGTTTCTGTCGGTAAGCAATTGAAAATCCTGGAATATCACCCCCATGTTTCTTCTTAGATAAGGAACGGTTTTCCAGGTTAGGTTGCGAAGGTCATACCCTACAACGGTTCCGTGTCCTTCCTTCAAAGGCAATTCACCATACAGGGTTTTTAAAAGACTGGATTTGCCCGTGCCGGTTTTACCAACTAAATAAACGAACTCACCTTTATTAACAGTCAGGTTCACATCCTGCAAAATCAAATTTCCGCCCTGGTAAATATTGGCATTTTGTATATCAATAATTGTCTCCGCCATTCACTTATTTATTTGTTGCAAAATAACGTAAGAATGACCAAGCGCCAAGCCAATAATTTTAAAAAACTAAAAAACTAGTTGTTAAACTAAATAATTAGTTATAGATTTGTTTTACAATTTCAAAGCATGAAAACATTGACCAAAGCAGAAGAGCAAGTGATGCAGATTGTTTGGAAACTAAAAGAAGGTTTTATTCGCGACATCATGGATGCGCTGCCACCTCCCAAACCACACCAAAATACTGTTGCCACCATTTTAAAAATTTTAGTAGAAAAAGAATTTGTAGGTATCAAAATTTTTGGCAGGCAGCATCAATACTACCCCCTCATCAGTAAAGATGCCTATTCAAAAGCCAGTATTAAAACTTTGGTAAAAAGTTATTTCGGGGGTTCGTTTAGCGAAGCCGTTTCTTTTATGGTGAAAGAAAACAACATCAGCCTTGAAGACCTGGAAACCCTTTTAAAACAACTGAAAAAAGGAAAAAAATGATAGCAATTGCTTATTACCTGCTGAAGGTTATTGTTTGCTCGGGCATTTTGTTTTTATACTATCATGTGGCTTTGCGCAACAAAATTTTCCATCAATGGAACAGGTTTTATTTGTTGGCTGCGGTAGGACTTTCATTAACGTTGCCCTTGATGCAAATTGCCTTTTATCACTACAGCGAAGCACCGAACCAGGCAATAAAACTATTGCGTGTCGTTGCGTCTGCAGATGATTATATGGAAACGATTTACATAAGGCAACACCAATCTGTGACAACAACGCAATGGTTTGGCCTTGCCTATCTTGCAGTATCAGTATTACTACTTTCAACGCTTATTGTATCAGTTGTTAAAATCTATTTCATTGTCAAAACGCATCGCATACAATTTGTAAACAGCATAAAATTTGTTTCCACGCAGGAGCAGGGCACACCTTTTTCTTTTTTCCGTTATATTTTTTGGAACGATAAAATTGATATTCATTCTGCAACCGGGCAACAGATATTTCAACACGAATTAGTACACGTTAAAGAAGCGCATACGTTTGATAAACTGTTGCTGCAAATAATATTGATCTTCTTTTGGTGCAATCCTTTCTTCTGGCTTATTCGTAAAGAATTGCAAATGATACACGAATTTATTGCCGACAAGAAAGCAGTGCAACAGCACGATACCGCCAATCTTGCCGCCATGATATTACAGGCAAGTTATCCGCACCAGTTCAGCCAAATCACCAATCCATTCTTTCAATCATCCATAAAAAGACGCCTCCTTATGCTTACAAAAATTCAAAACCCACGCATTAGCTATTTAAGCCGCATTTTGGCTTTGCCCTTGATCGCCTTTGTTGTTTTTGCCTTTAGTTTTAAAACAAAAAATGCATCTGTTATTCCTCTTGAGGAGCCTATAACTGTTGTCATAGATGCGGGACATGGCAAACAACCCAATGGAGTTACAACAGGCGCCCGCGATGGCAATA
>JBQCHB010000281.1:0-8578 GCA_051955075.1 Flavisolibacter sp. | reverse complement strand
TAACGGTTGAGATACAGAATTTAATTAATCATTTTTTAATCAGAAATGAATTCGTTATCATTTCTGAACTTTGATATAATGGCTCAATAGTTCTTCCCCATTGATACGCAACTACGGTTACCTTAACCGGGTATTTACTTCTATAAGGAATGTCAGTTAACTTGAGTGTATTTCCTATTATCACTGCCGGCCCTGAAACAACAAAATAATTTACTGGCAACCCAGAATCAGAAGTTGCATTTAATTTCAAGGATTTTATTCCAGCTTTTTGATTAACAATAATGGGAAAATTAATTTGCTGCGGCTTACCGTCTATAAGTTTTGCAGGAATAATTATCTGTCCGGGTTGTACTGCATGGCGGTATTGTGCATCGCCCGGATGTTCTTCAATTATCCAAATCGCTCCACCAATGTTTCCCCGGTTAAATTGTACTTTAAATTCATTGTGGCCTGTTTGTATTGCCGGCCCATCACTCAACTTAAATTTAATTGTTCCTGTGGCGTGCCCCAGTGTACTTCCTGAACCGATTAATTCACGTGGTATTTCTGAAAGAAAATCTGCTTTCACATGAAACGTTAATCCATCCTGCTCGGGTTCAAATTTTAAACGGGCGAATCCGAGTTTACCCACATTGAGTTGCTTTCCATCCTGGAGAAAAGTGAGCATTTCCTTTTTTATTTTTTTGCGGTCACCTTCAAATGCTACGGCAGCTTCAGCGATTTCTTTATCAAAAAACCAGTAAGCGTTTTTAGGATCGCCTTTATATTTTTGGTATGGTGCAGCACTAAACTGATCGGGCTGCATCCCTCCTGAATCAGTTAACCATCCATTTTCTTTTTTGATCTTTTTTAATGTTATGGGACCACATGCGGGATAGGAATCAGGCAGGCGATACTTGCATGCTTTACGAATATATAATGAGATGAATTTTGTGTCATTTTGTGACCAATCGAAGTGCCCCCCTCCAGGATCAGTTACAACTCCCACCAAATTATTTTCATTCTTATTCCTCAAAGCAAGAGCGCTCTCTTTTACTACAGGCCAAAAGAAATCACGGTCACCGGGTTTTGTTGCGGGATCGGGTACACGATATTGCGGCCATTCGGTTGTTTCCCCCACAAGATAACAGGTAGGAACTGCCTCATAGTCGAGCGTTGAAGGAAAAGGAATTGTTTTGATAGCAATAGCGGCAATTGTTCTTTCCGGAAATTGGTTAGGTAAATTCCAAGCAAAATGGCCGTTGGCAGAATGGCCCATGGAAATAAACGGCGCTTATTCAACTTCAGAATAGCCTGATTCGGCAGCAAAATCCTTCATCATTTTTTGTAAAATCACCCCTTCTCCAGGTCGCATATCAGCGGTAAGATTCGGTTCTCTTTCACTTTCTCTCTGAATTGGTCCTACCCAAACAATTCCAAGATGCTCTTCTTGAGCAGTTTTACGGATGAGCGGATCCTCCAGCCAGTCACGCTCTAAAAGATTGGAAAGAGCTATGATGATTCCATGAACTTCTTTACATTCCGGAGGTATCCATAAATAAGCACGTCTTGACCCAACCATAACTGAGTATTGATATACTGAGTTGTAGGGAGATTTTTGAGCAGAAGTTGGTGCAGTTAGAAATGAAATAATTGTTGTGAAAATGAAACCACTTAAAAAACGTTTTACAATTGATAATTTTAATTTTATGTTCAATTTACTGATTCTTCCGTCCCTATCAATAGGACAGTTTTTCACTTCGTCCAAATCCTGCAATGATATAGAATCAGGTTGAATATTTCGAGTACATTGTGGCGAAGTAAATTTCCAAATGCTCGAAAAAGGTTCTTTAAATACTACTCGTGAAAAATTTTTTGTGACTTCCTTGCCTATTATAAGCATACCAGACATAGCACTCATTCCGTTGATAAAATTTCTTCTCTTCATTGCGAAAATATCTTTATGAATGTTTTAAATTAATCGTAATGTTTCATTGAAGATTTTTTACTGAAACATTATCAAATTGTAAAATGGTAGAATTAGTTTTAATTCCTGATGCAACCGGTATTCCTATCAACAAAGATTTTTTCAGCGGCACTGTCTCAGTTCCTACCTTGATCCATTCTTTACCATCATAAGAAGAATAACCCGTAAACGTGTTTCCCTTCCGTTGCAAACGAAGCCAAACATAACCAGTTAATCGGCCCCACGAAACAGCAGGTGCTTTTAACGAATAAGGTGTTTGATTCATATTTGTTTCAGTCTTTTGCCTGTTTTTTATAAGCAATTTTTCCTGCCATACAGGAGCTTCTATTTGTTCAGTTTTTTGCGGATAAATTAATAAAGAAACAAAAGAAGCCTCCTCAGTTAATGCTGTACGCATCATTAATCCCATTTGAGAAAATTGCGAAGCTGGTTGCGGAACAAACCTCGCGGTTATTTCACCATCTCCATTTAAAGCTTTATAAACAAATTGACATTCGTCATGGGAGCTATCAATACCCATGCCCGTTCCTTCTATCCGGTAAATTGAGTCATCAAAATTCACTGAACCACGAATTCTAACTTTCCCTATATCCTTATTTCCCCATGGTGAAGGCAAGCCGGCAGTAATAGTGGTTTCATAAGCATTTCCGCTTTCTCCCTTTCCATTGATTGCTGATACTGTATAGTAATAAGTTACTCCTGGCTTTACTTTTTTATCGGTATAATTTGGTTTTGAAATATTCTTTGCAATAACTGAATAAGGGCCGCCACTCTTGGTTGCTCTTTTCACACTATACCCGGTAGCTCCTATCGAGGCAATCCACTTCAAGGTATTTTCTTTTACAGAACCTTTAATGACAATCGCCGCCGGTGTAGCAGGAATTTCGGAAAAAAAATCATTTGTTGATGAGGGAGCAATACTGTAATATAACGTACCGTAACCCGGGTGGTCTGCACCCGGCCTACCCGGGCCTTCAGGCCTTACTTTCTCTGCAGCCTGTTGCGTATAGGGTGCCGAAATTCCCATCCTGTTTACAAAGTGATTATATACCTGCTCATAGATAGCACGTAAACTGCCTCTGCCTTTGTTTGAAATAACCGCATGATGGTATTTACCTGTCCTGTCAAGCGTTTCAGAAAAAGGCACTTCATTGCCTAAGTTATATTTAGCTACATATTCAAATCCTTTTAAAAGACGATTGTCATCGTAACCATACAGATTCAATCCCTGGTGCCAGGCAATTTCACAACTTTCAGCAAGCAGCCCTATCCCTAACTGACTATGTTGCTGGTCACGCCCACTTTCCTGTAACTGACCGGTATCATTGATAATATAATGCGTTAGCCGGCCATTGCCCTTGCCATTTACATAGTATCGTAACGCTCTTTCAAACATCGGCCTGTCGTTACAAAAAACTGCTATTGCCATAACTGTTTTTATCGCAGCAGCATCCCAGTTACCATTTGCAAATGGAGCAAAATCTTCAAGCACGGGATAGATCACTTCTTTGAAATGTATTTCCGCCTGTTTGATATCTGCTTCTGACCAGCCGGCATTGGTATAACGGATTATCTCTGCAGCATTCACCATTTTGAATGGGCCTAATCCAGCCATTAAAATAGCATCGCGGCCGGTAATGGATTTAAGTATTGACGACCATGCGTTAATAATTTCAATAGCCTTATCTGCATACCTCTTATCTCCAGTAATTGCCCACATAATAGCATTCTGATGTGCTGCATTAGCATCACTGTCATAAGTACCCTGGCCTACCGTTGGATTGCGTCCTACCATCTCCATTGGGCCCTGCATTTTATAGGTGAATTGAGATACAGGATTTTGAATAAAGATTTGATAACCTGAATAGATGGGTTCTTCTTTATTAGCTACGCCTTCTTTCATTCGCTCTAAATCTTCCCGGCTATGCAACAAGCCGGGATGTACAAAAGATTGTGCTTTTGCAAATGTCATAAAGCAAATAAGAAAAAGAATAGTGAGTAATTTAAAGGCCTCGACTTTTATTTTTACTGGCTTGATTTTCATCTATTTTGTTTTCAATTGATTTTATTTATATACCAATACACAACATATCTTTCCCTATTAATATCATACAATGGCCTTAGAGTTACACCTTCTTTAATTGATTTAAAAGTTAAAGGCTGTCCTTCAACCGGCTGTATGTATTTGTCGATATGAGTTGTATCCAGCGTAAGGGTAGTATCAATATCGTCAGGTACTTGATAATTGTACGTATAATAATCATTGTGCTTAGTCGGGTCTGAGTAGGGTTCTCTGTCTTTAAAATTTTCGGTGCCCATTTTACCTGCCAGCACAATTGGGCCGTAAGCAATAGCAGCAATATGTGGATCATTATTGGCAGCAATGGTATGTAAATGCATAGGATAATCGACTTCGATAACGTCCCCTTTTTTCCATTTGCGTTTAATAGAAATATAGGTGTCGGGCAATTGCTTCACTTTCATTTCTTTACCATTCACTTTCACTGAAGCACCTTCTGTTGCCCATGAAGGACAACGGATATTTATGGTAAGATCTAAATTGTTTGCTGAATCAAAAGTATATTTCATCGTGCCATCATCCGGGAACTTCGTTTCCTGCTTTAGCTGCAAACCTTTTTCTTTCCATCTTAATTCTGATGGAATAAAAAGATTAACAAACAGGGCATTATCAGAATGATAATAAATAGCCTCGCCATACTTTGCCTGGTTCTCGAAACCCGTTCCTACACAACACCAGAATGAACTGTCAGGCGTGCTATATACCTTATGCGCACCGGGCAGCATCGGCAAAAAATAAGCAATCATACCTGTTGCAGGATCCTGCTGCCCAAGTATATGATTGAACAAAGCTTTCTCATAATAATCTGCATATTTGATATTGCCAGTGTGGATGTAGAGATGTCTTGTCAGCTTCAGCATATTATATACATTGCAACTTTCACCGGTATAACCTGTTAAATGATCTGATATATCATCCGGCTTAAAAAAATGTTCCTTGTCGCTATTGCTGCCCGTTGCAAAAGAATGACGTGAAACAACCGTTTGCCAGAAAAATTTAGCGATAGAATCATAACCACTTTTATCTTCTATTTCATAATCACGGGTGATGCCACTGAGTTTGGGCATATAAGTGTTAGCGTGATTGTGTTGCAGGATATCTTTTCCCACTTTTAAAGGATCAAGCATTTTATGATCATAAAAAAAATCTCCCAGCCACTTATCATGTTCGTTATTTGTAATAGCATATAAATTAAAAAAAGTTTCATTGATGCCACCAAACTCATTGCGAAGCATGATGGTTCGCTGCTGAGATGTTACTGGTTGTAATTTTTGATACGCCCATGCAGCCATTCTGTTGGCTATATCGAGTGCCTGCTGGTTATTACAATAAAGGTATTGATCTATTAAACCGGCTAATATTTTATGCAAAGTGTACCATGGCGCCCAAACTCTTTTCCCTTCGATATTACGGTTAATAAACTCCTGCGGAAATGCACTGAGATAGCCTCCCTGGTTCAATGTTTTTTGGACACGTGCCAGCACACTCACGATACTATCTGCTTTCAATTTATACTTTAGATCGGCGGTTGAGGCATACATCAATGCAAGCCCTGATAGTAGGTGCCCTGTAGTATGTCCACGTAATTCACAATCCAATGATTCCCATCCGCCCAATTTTTTTATCGCATCATAACCACCTTCGGGTGCATCATACATTCCGGCATTCACACAGAAGCTGTGCAGCAAACTGGTATTGTTGATTGACATGATCCAGTTTTGTTCTCTTATCATATTGTCTTTAAATCGGCTGTCTAACAGATGAACATTGTTAAGGTCAAAGCTGTAAACAGCAGGTTTTAGTTTATCTTTTAAAGCAAACTTTCCCGCATGCTGACCTGGATAATGTGATTGGCCAGGAACTGATAAATAACAAAAAACCATCATCACAATTAAAAATCCTTTTAGATTGTTTTTCATGATTTTTTATTTAGCATGAATAATTTCTCTTACTGTTATTGTCAGCACCCGCTTGCAAAAAATATCCATGCCCGGATTTTATTTTGAAGAGAAGAAAAATCGTAATTTGAGGAAGCGTTTTTACTTACCCGAAGGCGCTGATATTGCGCATAACTGCCAGGAGCAAGCGAAAAAAGAAACAATAATATTAAAATAACTTTAAACATAATCTCATTATTCATCGCGTTCCATAAACTAACGTTAAAGATTAAATTCCATCTAAATTTTTCTACACTATTCCCAAATCTTTTTGAATTTGCTCTAATGTTCTCCCTTTCGTTTCGGGCATCACTTTCCAGATAAAAATTAGTGACACCAACGTCATGAGGCTATAAAACACAAATGAGTAAAAGCCACCATTGGCACTGCCTTCCACCATCATCGGAAACGTCCATGATATGATGGCTGCCATTATCCAATGCGTGAAACTACCCAACGAGCCTCCCTGGGAACGAACTGAATTTGGAAATATTTCTGAAATAAATACCCAGATAACCGCGCCTTGTGAAAATGCAAAGAAGGCAATAAAACAGATGAGATAAATAAGAACATTAGTTCCCATAGTACCGCCAGGGCTGAAAGCATAAGCGGTTAAACCTAGAAACACGATCATTCCTGCGGCTCCAACAAGCAGTAGTGTTTTCCGTCCAAATTTATCAATCATCGTCATGGCGAGTAATGTAAAAAACAAATTCGCTGCACCAATATAAACGGGTTGCAGGTAGGCCTGTTCTTTTGAAAATCCTGCCATCTCAAATATGCGGGGAGCATAATACAGAATTGCGTTTATCCCTGATAGTTGATTGAACATGGCCAGGAGCATTGCATATAAAATTGGTTTTTTATATTTACCGTTAAATAAACTTTCTTTTGTTCCTTTCTTTGATAAGGCGTGTTCTTCGTGAATTAATGCAAGCGCATCATACTCGCCCGTTTTAGCAAAAACAAGTTTGGCTTCCTCATCCCGGTTGTTTAAAACCAGCCAACGCGGGCTTTCAGGAATACTCCTTAACAACAAGGCGAATAGTGCAGCTGGCACTACCATTATTCCCAGCATCCATCTCCACGAATCTTCACCAATATTTACAAATAAAAAGTTAGTTAAATAAGCTACGAAAATTCCTGTAACGATCATTAATTGGAATGAACCGGCGAGCCTTCCCCTTTGACTGGCGGGTGCAATTTCTGAAATGTACATTGGTCCCACCACTGAAGAAGCGCCGACAGCGATGCCACCAAAAAACCTGGCTATAATAAATAAGATCCAAACGGGGGTAACTGCGCACCCAATTGCTGAAAATAGATATAGAATGGCGATACCTGACAATACTTTTTTTCTTCCAAATCTTTGTGCAGGAATTCCAGCTGTCATAGCGCCGATTACAGTACCTATGAGACTGGACGCAACTGTAAATCCCTGCCAGAAAGCGCTTAAAGACCATAGTTGTTGAATAGTTTTTTCTGCACCTGAAATTACAGCAGTTTCAAAGCCAAATAAAAAACCGCCCAGTGCAGCTATCAATGCAACCCGAATGACATAGCCCGATGCCGACTTATTTGATGTTTCTGTATTCGCTGAAGAAATTTGCATTATTTGTTCGTTTACTTGTGACAGGTATGTTATAAGTTTATTCTAAATCCGTTAAATCCATTACAATTCAAAAAAATTAAAATCGTTCCTCAAATCATTTCTGTGGTGTTAACCAAATTGCCTCTCCTCCTGATGCAATTAAATTCATGTCTATCACAGCTGATGCATCAACAAGTTTTTGACTTATTCTCACTTTTGTTTTTGTTGTCATTGTTGAATCATCTGAATAAAATGTTGCCATATATTTTTTCCCCTTTTGCAAAAAGTCAAAAGGCAATTTCAAGGTTCTTGCATCATCATTGGTTATTGTTCCTACAAACCAATCATTGCCTTTTCGCCTTGCTGTAGTTATATATTTGCCGGGCTCTCCCTGGATAACTTTGGTTTCATCCCATGCAGTTGGAATTTTTTTCCAGAATTGTAATTCAGGCTCATTATCATCATCAGAAGGTTTATCGTACCAAAATAAAGTTTGAATTGGGCTATAATAAATTGTAGCTAATGCCAACTGATGTGCATGGGTGGTTTTGATTCTTTTATCAAAATAACAAATGGTATAATCAGCGGGACCAGCAATGTATCTGGTAAAAGGCACGATGGTATTATGTGTTGCATCAGGCATTTCTTCATTGCCGCGGATGCCTTCCGCAGTCATTAAGTTCGGCCATGTTCTTTGTTCGCCGGTTGGCCGCCAATCATCATGCACATTGACCATAATTTGATTTTCTGCTGCTTTTTTGAACATATCCTCTATCCATGTTGTCCAGCGATACGAACCTACTTGTACAAAACCAAACTTTACCCCTTTAAGTCCCCATTGATGATAAACTTTAAACAATGAATCAGACTGAGCATAAAGTCCCTGCAGATTTACATACAACCACACACCAATACCTTTTTCTTTTGCTTTTTCATTGATATAAGGCAAATCAAGATCAGGGTTTGCCAATTTTGTTGAATCAGAGCCGAAACTAAACGGAGCT
>JBQCHB010000280.1:0-3873 GCA_051955075.1 Flavisolibacter sp. | reverse complement strand
AGCTGAATACAACGGCGAAACGTACTTTGTTGGAAATAAAAAACTGCTGATTGACAACCATATTACTATTCCTGAACAATTGCGACAGCAAGCGGACGAATTGGGCAAAGAATCTAAAACTGTTATCTGGTTTTCGGACGGCAAACAAGCCCTTTGCGTAGTTGCTATTTCTGATAAAATCAAAGAAACGTCGGCACAGGCCGTCAAAGAAATGCAGGACATGGGTATTGATCTTTATATGGTTACCGGCGACAACGAAGCTGCGACAAAAGCCATTGCAGCGCAGGCAGGTATCAGGCATTATAAAGCAGAAGTATTGCCGCAGCAGAAAGCCGGTTTTGTGAAAGAATTACAGCAACAGGGCAAAACCGTTGCAATGGTTGGAGACGGTATCAATGACAGTACAGCCCTGGCAACCGCAGATGTAAGTATCGCGATGGGAAAAGGTTCTGACATTGCAATGGATGTGGCGAAAATGACCATCATTTCATCAGACCTTACCAAAATACCACAAGCCATAAAGCTTTCCAAACAAACCGTAGCCACCATTAAGCAAAATTTGTTTTGGGCATTTATCTATAATCTTATTGGTATTCCTATTGCGGCAGGTATTTTATACCCGGTAAACGGTTTTTTACTAAACCCGATGATTGCAGGAGCCGCTATGGCATTCAGTAGCGTAAGCGTGGTAAGTAACAGTCTGCGTTTGAAATGGAAGAGATAAAATTGAGTTATTAACAAACAAAATATATTATTATGGAAAATCCAGCAAAGAAGGTAGTAGAAAAAATGTTTGAAGCATTTGCTTCGGGAAATGTGGATAGAATTCTGGAAACGGTTTCAGAAGATACCGTTTGGATTTATCATGGTACACAGGTAATCCCAAAGGGCGAATACAGAGGGAAGGAGGGAGCACGCCAATTTTTTAATAATATCCTTAACGGAACAGAAATAATTAAATTTCAGCCGGAGCAATTCATTGTCGAAGGAAAGATGGTGGTGGTTTTGGGAAACGAGCACCAAAAAGTGAAAAGATCAGGCAGAGAACTGAAGCAAAAATGGGTACAGGTATACACCATTGAGAATGACTTAATCGCCCGAATGGAAGAATTTGCCACAACTGAATCGTAAGGCAGTAAATCATAATCCTGCTTCGAAAACGGCGCAAACGGAAATTAAAACCGATGGCGATAAGACTAAAACATTGTGCGGCGAACCACAGGTCGAAGGCAATGTTTTGTCACTTTATTTAGCTACCCCTGAGTAGATATACGATTGACAATCTTGCACTTAGAAATCTTTTCTTTTATTTTTTTTAACACTTGCCAGCCATCAATTTAGCACGGATCTCCATTTTCCGATATACTTTCGCAGCGTTTTTTTTAATCTTAAAAATTTATCGAAATGAAAAAATCCGTACTTACATTGGCTGCTGTGGCAGCATTTTCTCTTGCATCAAAAGCGCAAACCTTTGGCTTTAATAAGGGAGATGTGATTCTTGAAGGGGCCATTGGCGTTTCTTCAAGTGATAACAAAGCAAATGAAACCAAGGCTACTACTATTAGTCTTACCCCCAAAGCTGGCTACTTTGTTACAGACAAATTTGCGGTAGGCTTAAATGTGAATTACAGTGCCAGCAAAAACACCGATTATTCCGGTAGTTCAGACAGCTACACCAAATCAAATGGTGTTGGAGCAGGTGTTTTTGGAAGATATTACTTCTGGAATCCGGGCCAACGCTTTAAAGTATATGGAGAAGCCGACCTGGACTACACCAGCACAGGAAATGAAAGTAGTAATGGAACCACCACGATTAAAAGTGACAAGGTGAATACTTTTGGATTAAATGCTGGAATCGGTGCTAATTATTTCCTCACCCAAAAGATTGCAATTGGCTACAAGTTTGCAAATGTAATCGGTTATTCAACTTCCAAAGTAGATACGAAAGACAGCAAGGCTACTAACAATTTCCATCTTGGGCTGAATAATTTTAATAACTTTTTCAGCGCAGGCCAGTTTAGTCTGACCTTTGTGCTGTAAAGCAGGAAGTTAAAACTAAAGATCGGAGGTGACATCTTAGAAAGGGTGTCACCTTTTTTAATCATAATTCTGTCTTATTAATCCTGTCCTGTTGATCCTGTCCTATTGAGCCTGCCGTAGTGAGCCTGTCGAAATACTCCAATAATAATAAGACACCACACCCGGCACTATCCATATCAGCATGGTAAGAATCATTGGATCAAACTTATCTGAAACGGCAATGCCTGAATAAACCGCGCCGGTAAGATCAAAGAACAGTCCTGCATACGCCCATTCTTTTATCCGCATCAAACCCGGTATCAAAATCGCGATACACCCCAACACTTTTGCAATGCTGATAAAACGTATGAAATATATGGGGTAGCCCAGTCCGTCGTGAAATATCTTTATAACATTTTCTGAAGGTTTAATTCCTCCGACCGAAGCAAAAAGCATTAGCGCCACAAAAAGTATAGTGGATATCCAATAAATCAGGTGAACAGATTTTGATGTCATAACCGCTTATTTGAACAGGAAATTTTTTCAGGGTTAAAAATAAGTGATTCATTTCACTTCTGACGCCGGCGCCCTGCTAACAGTTCGCATCCAATGTGATCTACAAAAGCGGCTTATTATCCGTTGTTATCTCGTCTTTCCGGCAATCTAAAAAGTAGCATCATCCAATTTAATGATTTTTGGCAGTGAATCAAGACCAAAATATTTATGAGTAAGGCCATTATCTTTTACTTTCACGATGCGGAAGCCTGACGGATCTTTTCCTAATGGCTTTCCTACCGGGCCTGTTGTTACCATTTCCAATCCCCGATCCCAACCTATAGCGTTTTTATGCAAATGACCTGCAAAAATATATTTCACTCCATATTGATGAAACAAATCCAGGTAAGTTTTCCGGCGCACTAATGGTATATTGAAATACCCGTCCTTTTCATCCGGCTGGTTCTGAAACCATGGGATGTGTTGAAATACCACGATATTTACGTCCTTTATTTTTGCAGCCTTTTTAAGTGTGGAACGTAGCCAGGTGTCCTGTTTAGCGGCTTCTTCCTTTACAAGAGAGGGATCAAAAAATAAAGAAGAATTTAGTACTATGCCAAATATATTTCCGGAGCGAAAAGTGTAGTAATCCGGGCCAAAATATTTCCGGTAATTTGCCAATCCTTCGGGTGTGGGCTGTGTTCTTCCTACATCATGATTTCCCGCTACGTTATAAAGAGGAATAGAAGCATCTAATTGCCCGGCGATACGCTTGTATTCTGATATCTGATCATGGCTGCTTAACTGGTTTACCAAATCTCCACAAACCACAACAAAAGCGGGATGCAGCCGGTTGGCAGCGTTGATTGCTTTTTCAAAATTTATGGTCTCTTTTACAAAATTGGAGTCGTCGGCAAACATCCCAAACTGCGGATCAGTCATTTGAAAAAAGAAAGATGGTTTTGAATCTCTAAAAACATGTTTTGGAGCATAACTCAAAAGACTTCCTACTAAAACGGGGAAAAGATATAATGCAAATTTTTTAAAGCTTTTGTTTTTGGTAAACCACTTGTTTTTCATAATCTCGGACTTGATATTGTAAGTAAAAATATTTGAAACTGCTTTTTTAAAAAGGAAATCCTTAGGGCAGATGTATTTATAAAAATAATGGATAAATCGATGTAACGATCATTATGAAAGGGAATAAGTAAAAAGTTGGCATGCCGGAAAATATCTTCCGAAACTACATTTTATGGAAGCAGCCTTTGCCAGAAAGATTTTCCTTGCATATCAAAAGGAGAGGGGTTTGGAGAATAAAAAAGTGGGTTATTTGCCTGTTTACTATCGGCTGCAAATTCA
>JBQCHB010000279.1:0-3482 GCA_051955075.1 Flavisolibacter sp. | reverse complement strand
CACGGTAATGCGTCTAAGATTCATTGCGAAGCGTCTATGAAGCACGGTAATGCGTCTAGGATTCGTTGCGAAGCGTCTATGAAGCACGGTAATGCGTCTAAAATTCATTGCGAAGTGTCTATGAAGCACGGTAATGCGTCTAGGATTCATTGCGAAGCGTCTATGAAGCACGGTAATGCGTCTAGAATTCATTGCGAAGCGACCAGAAAGCACGGTAAAATACACCTAAACAGCGCCCAACAGGCATAGCAAAAACCTGTATACCCCCTTGCAGGCCAGCAGTTTAATAATATGCCTTCATAAAGAATGTGTTTATCACCAACAACCTGGAAGACCTGAAGGCCAACGACAATATGCCGGAGAGATTCCAGGCCGCCTTTAAAGCCGACGGGGACGATTGTATTGCGCTGTCAGCCCAGTTTGCCAACATTAACATTCAAAAGCAGAATGCTACGGGTGTTAAGTTAGATGCCAACAATTCCATCCACCTGGGTGTGATGGAAATGCTGAAAGATGGCCAGCAGATTTTTAAAGATGACCCGTTGTTGAAGAGGCAGTTTACCTTTAGGTACCTCGTAAAGATGTATAAGGGCGAACGTCCGGCAAGCCTTAAGGCGTTATACTAAATACGCTGAAGACGCCGGTGAAAGATGTCGTGATTGAATCGTTGGACTTAAAATATCGCGGCATCGCCAATGCTAAAGGGCAATACCGTATTACCCGGATAGCTGCGGGTACCTACACGTTCAGGTTCAGCGCCCCCGGCTATGAGCCGCAGGAGCAAACGGTGGTGTTTGCACCAGGCATTGCCAGCAAATGTGATCTTACATTGAAATCTCAACTGCTGTTAGTAGCGTAAGATGCTAAACTGAAACTGAAAGTTGACGGCAAAAAAGGCGCTGTTTCTTTCGGTTTTGAGTACACGATGGATCCGCCAACGGATCAGAGTGTATGGGTGAAAACCATCTGCTCTACCAGTCGCTGCACTATCAAGGGCCTGGAACCAGGTAAAAAATACTGGTTCAGGACGTTTGTTACCGGCAGTAAGGGGCAACAGGTAATGGGCACTATGCTGCTCAGTCCTTATGTGCAATAATTGGCAATTACTAACTGCCCAAATTATTGCAGGGCCGCTTCCTTTGGGGGGCGGCTTTTTTGTTTTTAAAAGGGGGCCTTTAACTCTTCGCTGCCTTTTTGTTAGCACATCATCACATTATCATATTACCACACCAGCTAACTATCGCCTGTATCAAAATAAAACACCGGGTGTATCATTACCGAACAGAATTATTTTTTTTCACTTCGTTACCCATTGATAAATAATGGCTAAACAACTGGTGTAGTTTTTAGGTATTAAGTAAATACACCATTTGAGATTTAAAAATCCAGGATAAATGTTTAAAAATTATTTCAAAACGGCATGGAGAAATCTGGTAAGGCAGAAGAGCAATTCGTTCATTAATATTACGGGGTTGGTAGTTGGCTTAGCAGCTTTTCTTCTAATATTTCTTGTTATTCAATACGAGCAAAGCTTCGATAATTTTCATCCGGATAAAAATAATATTTTTCGTGTGGTGCGCATCGGGAAAAATGCAGTCAACCGCGAATACAGAGCGGGCGTGCCTTTTCCAGTGCCTTCTACCTTACGAACTGACTTTCCGCAACTGGCGAATGCCGCTGCGATTTCCACCGATAACAATGTACAGGTGGATATAACGACAGCAGATGGTTCTGTAAAGAAAAAATTTAAAGAGACATATGTTTTTACTGCAGAACCGCAGTTTTTTAAAATGTTTAATTTTCCTTTAGCCACCGGCAATATTAATTCGCTCAACGAGCCTAATACCGTGTTGCTAACACAGGATGTTGCGGCAAAATATTTTGGTGATTGGCAGCAGGCAATGGGCAAAACACTCCATTTATACGGAAGGGATATAAAGGTGGTTGGCATTCTTAATGATCCCCCTGCAAACACCGATTTTCCTCTCAGTGTAGTGGTTTCCTATGCAACACTTACCCACAGTATAGATATGAGCGACTGGGGAAGTATTTCGGATGACAATTATTGTTTTGTTCAATTGAACAGGGATGATTTGCAAAACCATTTTGATAAATTGCTGGCCGGTTTTACGGCAAAGCACATTACGCCGGTCAATCCCGGCTATGATCTTTCCCTTCAGCCGTTAAACGAAATGCATTATGACAAACGCTATGGAAACTTTACCGGCCGCACTTTCAGTAAAGACCTGATTCTTGCGTTAGGTTTGATTGCCTTATTCCTGCTCGTTATTGCCTGTGTTAACTTTATCAACCTTACCACAGCACAAGCGATGAACCGCGCCCGTGAAGTGGGCGTAAGAAAAGTGCTGGGGAGTAGCCGCAGGCAACTGGTATGGCAGTTTTTGGGTGAAACCGGTATCACTACTTTTATTGCAATTCTTTTGTCGCTTGCAGTTGTTTTGCTTTGCATCCCTTTTGTAAATAACCTGCTTGACATTAAGTTATCAACAGTTGTTTTATTCAATGCCAAATTCATTTTGTTTACGCTATTTGTTTTGGTAGTGGTTACCGTCCTTTCAGGATTTTATCCTGCCTTGGTATTGTCGGGATTTAAATCAGTAAATGTTTTAAAAGGCGTTTCGTTTACTCATAATAGCAAAGGGATTTTCCTCAGAAGGGGACTCGTTATTTTACAGTTTGTAATTGCCCAGGTGCTTATCATCGGCACGTTGGTAGTGGCCGCACAAATGAATTATTTCCGCACGGCAGATTTAGGTTTCAATAAAACCGCAATCATTAACGCAGGTATGCCACGGGATAGCCTGAGCCGCACAAAAACCGGGGTGTTACTTAATGAATTGAATAAAGTTCCCGGAATTGAAAGAATAAGTTTTAGCGCCTTTGCCCCATCATTTAACGGTGGTTGGTATACAGACTTACGGCTTCCGGATAATAATAGTAAGAGTCCCGATATGATTGTAGCTATGATGCCTGCAGATACCAGCTTTTTTGGCTTATACGATTTGCCACTTGTGGCAGGCCGAAAATATTTTCCATCAGATACCATCCGCGAATTTGTAGTGAATGAAACGGTTGTTAAAAAATTAGGAATCCAAAATCCGGAGCAGGCTCTCGGCAAAATGGTGAATGTTAGCGGAAAGACTTGCCCGATAGTTGGTGTAGTAAAGGATTTTCATTCCAATTCACTCAGAGACCCAATAAACCCGATCGTATTAACAACCATTAAAAATGCATATGGGCAGGTCAATATTAAAATAAATATGAGCAAAGCCAAAACGGTTATTGCGGCCATGCAAAGTATATGGGATAAAAATTATCCTGACTATCTATTTGAATATAATTTTTTGGATCAATCTATTGCGAATTACTATAAGCAGGAAAACCAGCTTGCACAACTCTACAGGATTTTTGCAGGCATTGCCATTTTTATTTCCTGCCTGGGCTTGTACGGCTTGATTTCG
>JBQCHB010000278.1:0-3143 GCA_051955075.1 Flavisolibacter sp. | reverse complement strand
ACTTATCCAATTCTGTTTGGGCAAGTCTTAGAGATCCAGACAGGAGAATGTACACCTGGGAAAAAGATCAATTGTTTCCACTTTCCCGAAATGAATGGTCGGGTGTCTACGATAAGGTTTATATTGCCAATAGTGTTTTGGAAGGGCTAAACAAAGTGGAGAAGGGAAGCGGCAATACAACCGAGTGGGACAATATAAAGGGACAGGCATTATTCTTAAGAGCCGAAAGCTTTTTACAAGCAGCTTTTATTTGGACACTGGCATACGACCCCGCTACCGCTAACTCCGATCCTGGTCTTCCTTTAAGACTCAATTCAGATTTTAATATAACATCAACCCGGTCAAGTAATCAGCAAACTTATGATCAAATCATCAACGACCTCAAGGCAGCCATTCCTCTGCTGCCAGTTGTTCCGGTACTCGTCATGCGGTCTTCGAAACCTGCTGGTTATGGATTAATGGCAAGGACTTATTTAGCCATGAGAGATTATGACTTGGCAAAGAAATATGCAGACAGCTGCCTTGCTTTAAACAACACATTGCTTGACTACAATACGATACCAACAACAGGAACATTCAATATTACCCTTTTCAATGCTGAAGTACTCTATCATGCTCAAATGGCTGTACCGGCTCCGTTAATAAGTTCTAATGCAAAAATTGATACTGCGTTGTACCAATCATATGATACAAATGATTTGCGGAAAGAAATTTTCTTTAAAAAGAATGCTGATGGCTCTTATGGCTTTTACGGAAACTACACGCATAGCGCAGCATTATTCAGTGGCATTGCAACTGACGAAATTTACCTGGTGAGGGCCGAGTGCAATGCAAGAGAAGGGAATACAACCGAAGCGCTGAACGATTTGAATAATTTATTAAGTAAACGGTGGAAGACAGGAACGTTTACTCCGTATACAGCAGCAAATACAAGTGATGCATTAAACAAGATTTTAAATGAAAGAAGAAAGGAACTGCTTATGCGGGGATTAAGGTGGATGGACATAAAACGATTCAATAAAGAGGGAGCAAATATTACTCTCACGAGGATACTGAACGGCCAAACGTATATTTTAAACCCGAATGACCCGAGGTTTGCACTGCCGATACCCGAAGATGTTATTGAATTGTCGGGAATGCCTCAGAACCCTCGTTAAAACTTTTTTCTCAAGCTGATAAGAAAAGATAAGTCGGATCAAACTCCGACTTATCTTATTGTGCATCGGCTATGGCTTTCTTGTTGACACATTATTATCAACAACACTAGTGCTCGTTATACTATTTACAAAGCTTGTTTTATTGCCAATTGTAGACATGACTTCACAGGGAAGGTTGTTGGAAGTACAACCTGCCGAACCCTGGGCAATAGGTCCTTTCCAATTTCCCGGCTCCTGGTAGTCAGATAATGTTTTAGTAGAGCCAAGATATTCATAATAAAAAGTTGTTGGCTTTTCGTGTTTTACCGCTTTAAATGAAATAGCTGCTACTGCAAAAATTACGGCTATGAAACCCAATAAATACTTTTTCATAAAAAATAATTATGGTAAGTCAAAAATGCCTACTCGCTTCTACAGGTTTTCGGCTTCGCCTGTTTATTGCAATAAAAAGTTTATTCGGAATTAGTTTAAGGCAATGCCATGCTAACCTAACAAAACCAATCTGGAAATACAGTTACAACCATTCGAAAAAGGCTATCCAACGGTTGATCGCAGTAAGAATTAAACCCGCGATCTTTCACACATTAAAGTTCACAACAGGTGTGACTCTATCCAAATCAAAGGATGTAGTTAAAAGGTATCATTATAACGGAAATGGATTGGAGTAGTACCGAGCTATTTTTTCTTTTTAATCGTTCCCGGCGTAGTGCCATATACTTTGTAGTAGGCTTTGATAAGGTCTGCCGATCGCCAGCCCGTTTCGGCGGCGGCTTCTTTTACTGACATGCCCTCATTGAGCAATTGAATCGCTTTCTTTAAACGCTGGTATATCCTGAATTCGTGTACGCCTTTACCATACACTTTTGCAAACAGCTTTTTAAGACGGCTTTCACTAGCACCTACTTCATGTGCGAGTTCTTTTATCAATAAGTGTTTATCAAGGTTATCAAGAATAAGTTGGTGAACAGCATGGGCTGTATTTTTCTCGCGGTCAGTAAGTGTATTGCTATTCAAATTGTCGCTGAGATACAACGCTATTAATTTCCAAACGATGTCCCATACCCTGTTCCTGAAATAATTTCTTCGCCAATTATTGCTATCCGCATAGCTAAGTATATACCGGATATGCTCCCTGATCTCATCATCTGCCTGTTCTGCAGGATTTACCCAAACATCAGGAAGATCAGGCGATGGTTGTTGCAGGATTTCCGGCAGTTCAGGGAAGTCGTCTAATAAAGAGCTGGCGAGCGGGTGAGAAAGCATGGTTTCAAAGCTGATGTATTGTTGATTTTCTCCAAAACTAATAGTGGCCCGTGGCTGGTGGGCCTGTAGAATGGTAAACCGTCCTTCCCCTATGTCAATGGCTGAAGCGTTTCTAATAACCGGTGCAATTCCATTGCGCAGCATGATGAATGCATGCAGCCCTGAATGATGGCTTTTTGCATCGATTGTAAATGGCTCTTTTGTATGAAGAACAGAATAGCGGATGATGAAGTTACCGCCATCAAACTCCTGGATGCAGAGGTCTCCAAAATCTCCGCTTGATGATAACACTTCACCACCTGGCAGTCGTGGGCCATCGAACCGTGGAGGCAGTTCCTTATAAAATTCTAATGGTGCATGAGACAAAGTTTCGATGGTTATATTCATTAGCCGGATATATTACATTTCGTTAAGATAATAAAAATGTAATAAAGCAGGATAAACACACCCGCATATCAGACAAAACGCATCAATCGTATGGCGTTGCTAAGAAGTATGCGGGTAAAGCCTTTTTAGTATTTGTTCTTTCATTGCTCCCAATTCTCCGTATACTTCTCCAAGAACATCTGTTGGTGTTGTAAGCTTCCCCTTTTTTCGTGCCATTCAAAAGTATAAAGTACGTTGTTTTTAGTAATTCCAGGGAAACGGATTAATAAATTCGAGTGGTGGTACATAGCCCAGCGATTTGTGTGGTCTTGAGCAGTTGTAATCCACTCTCCACTC
>JBQCHB010000277.1:0-5282 GCA_051955075.1 Flavisolibacter sp. | reverse complement strand
ATAAAGTTGGTATCGGCAGCCACATAGGTAACGGTATTTTTGAGGTAAGAACCATTAGCATTAACTGAGAAGTTAAGCTTACCAAAGTTGGTGTGATAACCCAATTCTAATTCAACGCCTGTATTTTTCATATCTGCAACGTTATCCCACGGATTTTCTGAAACACCTACATACCCTGGAATAACAACAGGGCGCAGGATGCCGGTAGTTTTTTTATTGTACCAGTCAAAGCCTACCGTAAAATTCCTTAACACCTGTGCATCAAAACCAACATCGGCAGAGGCGGTTTGTTCCCAGTGCAGATTAGGATTGTCTAAGGTTACAGGAGCATAACCGGTTGTTACTGTTCCTGAAGTACCAATAGTATAATTATAACCACCGGCTATAGTAGAAAGATATCTGAAATCATCTGAAGCATCGTTACCAACGACACCATAACCACCTCTTATCTTTAGTGTGTTAACCACATCGTTAGATGGCCAAAAGTCTTCCCTGTTTACGTTCCAGCCGGCAGAAAAAGAAGGGAAAAAACCGTATTTCTTGTTAGGGCCGAATTTGGTGGATCCATCACGGCGAATAATACCTGTAAAAAGATACTTATCTGCATAGGAATAGTTTACACGGCTAAACAAGGAATAAATTTTATGCTCTACAAAATCGCCGGCATACCCATCTCTGTTGGCAAGACCGACATCAAACTTAAAGGAAGCGTCATTGTAATTGTTGATAGGCAGATTATAGAAAGTCATTCCAACATTACCACCAATATTGTCTACATAAGTGCCCTGCCCCAATAATACCGTGAAATCATGATCACCAATTTTCTTATTGTAAGTCGCCGTATTCTCTACATTCCAGTTGAACGACCTGTTTTCGCCTTTACTATAGCTGTTTTTATTAGAGGAAACGGTTGAGCTAAGCAAAAACTCGGGTGTAAAACCGATATTGCCCCAATAGGCTTTCTTAACCCCGAGTGTAGAGCGAAGCTTAAGCCCTTTTATAGGCGCCGCTTCTAAAAATGCGTTACCCACAATATCGTCGGACCACGCATACTGTCCGAGCCTTGTTTGAATATAGGCAATTGGGTTCGTCATCTCTTGCCCCACGTAGTTAGAAATACCATAGGGATTGCCGTTAGCATCCCTGATTACGGTGGCATTGTTATAGATCGTTGCGTTAGGCTGGGAAGTCGGATCGGTAACTATCAATGGAGTGATTGGATCCAAATTGATGGCAGAACTTAAAGGACCACCAAATTCACTGTTGGTATTGCCAAGTCCCATGGTCTTTTGGCGGGTATAGCCTAAAGTCTGTCCAAACGAAAAAACATTAGAAATTTTATGCGTTGAGTTCAGGCGGATATTTATCTTATTGTAGTTAGAAATATCAGTAGCAACAATCCCCTCTTGGTTTTGTATGCCCGCAGACACATAAAATGTAGAGCGTTCAGTGCCGCCACTCACACTTATTTCGTGCAAATACCTGCGAGCTGAGTTATTAAAGATGGCTTTTTGCCAATCAGTACCTATACCCAATGAGCTGACATCATTAAACACAACACTTTTACCAGCTGCCACCGAACTTTCGTTACGTAAAACTGCATATTGTGTTGCATTTAAAAGATCGAGCACTTTAGCCGGCGCCGAGATACCGTAAAAACCGTTATAACTTACCATCGGTTTTCCTGAGCGGCCTTTTTTGGTTGTTACTAAAATTACACCGCCAGCAGCACGTGTACCATAAATAGCAGCCGAGGCAGCGTCTTTCAATACTTCTATTGATTCAATATCAGACTGGTTCAGGTAGCCAATACCTCCGGCGTCTACCACCACGCCGTCAACAACCCACAAAGGATTATTATTATTGAACGTAGTAATACCACGGACACGAATAGTAGAGCTTGAACCTGGCTGCCCCGAGTTTTGCATAATGGTCACTCCCGATACACGGCCTTGTAAAGCCTGCTCGATCCGGCCATTAGGAACATTTTCGAGTTCTTTGGCTTTAACGCTGGAAATAGAGCCGGTAACATTAGCTTTTCGCTGGGTACCGTAACCAACCACTACAACTTCATCTAGATTGCCTCTTGCACTTTGTTCTAATTGTAGATTGATTGCACCATTTGCCGGAACCGGTATTTCCTGGCTCGCCATACCCACATAAGAAACAACAAGCGTTGAATTTCTGTTGGGTACATTGATCTGAAAGTTTCCTTCAGCATCAGTTATGGTAGCGATAGAGGTACCTTTTACGCTAACCGTAGCACCTGTTAAAGCCTCACCCGTTGATTTTGAAGTAATTTTTCCTGAAACCTGAATGGTTTGTGCCAGAGCCGGAGAGAAGAAGGCCTGCAGCACAAACAAAACACTAACATAAAGCAGAATCTTACTTTTCATACACAAGCGTTTGTTTTCAATTTAATTAATAGCAGTTTCGTTATCTAAAATAAAAATAACTAATGGTTTTTCGTCACTTAACTACCCCTTCAATACCACATCAAAAAAGACAGAAATACCATTTAACAGGCATTTCCGACACATCAATACCACATCATTTCTCTTTCAGTATCAGTTCCTTCAAATTATTATATTGATTGCGTTTCTTTATTTCCCAAAGCTTATAGATTCAAAATCAAATCCGCCGGCATTCATGTAAACCCTCAGAACATTTTTCCCCTTGTTTAACAACACATTCTCGAGCCTTACCTTTCTCCAGCCAGTACCAGAAGCAGGAACAGAAAGAGTTTTGGATGCCGTTTTATTATTCACTTTTACAAAAAACTTTCCTTCGGTTTTGCCTGGCATCACTGTAAAATCCAGGTTATAACTGCCTTTTTCAACCACATCGATCGTGTATTGAAGCCACTCTCCCTTTTCAATATTGAAAACACAATAAGCGTTTTCCTGTGTGGTATCCCTATGAATATCAACGCCGTCATTCCGGTACACCCTTCCCTTATTTCCTCCATTTGTTCCGTTTGAAATATGATAATCAGCTGTATCGGTATCGAAATAGGCACTGCCATTACGCCCCAGGTCATAATCCACAGCATTGATCACCACCCCGGCCCTCACCATGTTTGCCTTATACGGCATGGCTTCTTCCGAAAAGGGCTGGCGGAACATAGCATCAATAACATCCCTCTTTATATTGGTGTTTTCAAGTTTTGTGGCTTCGGCAAATGCTAATAAAGCATCGTAGGCTTCTGCTTCCGCAGGCTTTGCACCTTTGCTATTCCAATAGGAAAGCAGTTTCTCATAGCCGGGATTGGATTGAATTTGCATGGGATTATTGTTTCCCAGTTTTTTCAAGGGCCACCACGACCAGCCAATATTATTGGTTTCAAAAAGGCGAATGGCTTCGGTAAACCATACATTGGAATTTTCACCTGTCTCGCCAAGCCAAACGGGAACATTATACCTTTCCCGTGTATCTAGAATATGCTGGATAGAACCCTGGTTATTGTAGTTCCAGTATTTATGAAAGCTTAGCGCCATGTTCTCGTCCCATGTCGGAAGAATTCCATTATAATTGTTGCCCCAGCCATTACCTTCAATAATGATCAGGTGTTTTTGATCCACCTGCCGGATGGCTTTGGTAATATCCTCCATCAGTTTTCTTAAGGGAGCATTTCCCTTTTCTTTCAGCCCGTTTTTGTCATTGGCAAGGTCCTGGAAACCCCAGTTTGGCTCGTTAATAATGTCATATCCGCCAATCCAGGGCTCGTTGGCGTAGCGCTGCGCCAGCTTTTGCCATAACGCAATCGTTTTTTGCTGATTGGCCTCGCTTTCCCAAAGCGATGGCTTTGTAGCGTCCCTGTCAGAAATGTTTAAATCGTTCCCTTGCCCACCCGGCGCTGCATGCAAATCCAGTATCAGGTACATTTTATTAGCCTTGCACCAGGCCAACAAACTGTCTGTCATTTGAAAGCCCTTATTCAGCCAGGTGTTTTGTCCTGCCACAGGCTCCTGTTCAACAGGCAGCGTATATAAATTGTAGTGCATGGGCAGCCGAACAGAATTAAAGCCCCAGGCTTTCATGGAGTCTATATCGATCTTGCGGGTATGATTGGCCAGCCAGGCATCGTAAAATGCCTGTGCTTTTTCCTTGCCAACCAGGTCTTCGATACGGGAACGGATCTTATTTTGCTGGCCCTGCTCGTATATTTTCAGCATATAACCTTCCTGAAGCATCCATCCGCCAAGCCCCATACCTCTCAGCAGTACGTTTTCACCTTTATCGTTTACTATTTTATCCCCACTTGCTTTTAAAAAACCTTGTGCATTTAGCTGGCCAATCAGCATGGTAACTATAACGAGAAGTATTGCATTTTTTTTCTTTATCATGTCGATAATTTGAAAATAAAGTTTGTTTACACTAACGGATTTTCTTTACACGATCTATGGTGGGGTCTATAATAAAAGGTGGCTGATACTCGACTTTAAAAAGTAAATACGAGCCTCCTTTAAACGACTGCTTGCATTTGGCAAGTAGTAGCTAAATTAAAAATCAAGACCTCGTAAACCCTGCTTTTTACCCCCTCATTACCACATCAAAAAAATGCGAAGCCCTTATAATAAAGATTTTTGGCACATCATTACCACATCAAAATAATGCTTATCTTCCTGAATCATTAAGCTGCTATATGCGTTGGAAACTCCTGCTGCTATTTTTTTGCCTTGGATTTTTAAGGGCAAGTACACAAAACACTATTGCCCTTCCGGAAATTGTTAATTACTCGAAGCAATCGTATAACGGCGGAACCCAAAACTGGGAAATTGGCCAGGATAAGCAGGGCATTATTTATGTTGCTAACAATGAAGGTTTATTAAGTTTTGATGGCACTTACTGGAAACTTTACCCATTGCCTAATAGAACCAATGTGCGGTCTTTGGAAATAAGTGCTGATGGTAAAATATATGTAGGCGGACAGGACGAAATTGGTTATTTCTCTCCCGATAAAACCGGCACTTTGGTTTACACCTCTTTAAGAAACCTCATTCCCCCAGCAGACAGATCATTTACAGATGTGTGGGATGTGATTTCTTATAAAAATGAGTTGTTCTTCCGCTCAAACCACAAGATCTTTGTTTTTGCCAACAATACCATTACAAGTTATTATTCGCCTTCGGAATGGCGATTCATGGGTACCTGCAACGACATGATGATCGCCCAGGACCGCGAAAAGGGGCTACTGCAATATGAAAATGGGCAATGGCGGCCATTTCTGGAAGACAAAAGCCTGTCGGAAGAAAGCTTTCTTGTTACTGGCCTTGTTCCTT
>JBQCHB010000276.1:0-2921 GCA_051955075.1 Flavisolibacter sp. | reverse complement strand
CTTTTAAGTCTTTGACAGCGCGTAGAATAACTAACGGACTGCCTTCGCCACCATTTTCATACTCACCTTCACCACAGAATAAGTCATAAAGTCTAATTTTCTGATTATAACCAACGTTAGAAAGAATCGGTAAATACCGCTTCAGGTACTGGCCCAATAAACGCACCTTTACTTCTGAATGATCAAGCAAATTAGTTTTCACATCTTTTGATCGCATGTCTAAATATGTATTTAAAGTTTGCGTCATAAGTTAGACATTATATGCTGAGGTTCAAAACCCTTTGAGATGAAAAGGAATAATCTATCGCAATATACTAAAAAATTTAGCACAAGGTATGCGTTATTTTAGCTGGCGTTATAGTTTTCTCTTGAACCTAGATTAAATTTGAAAAGTAGTCAGATTGAAGAATTTCTTCAATTAACTCAAGGATGTTAAAAGAAACCCTTCTATTGCTGTTCGATGCTAAACATTTCAATTTTGCAAAATGTTTTTACTTCAGCTGTGTAAAACCGATGGCTTTGATTTAAAAATTCATGGCTAATAGTAACTAAATTGAGGGTGCTTAGATATTTCGTTTCTTTTATGTTATCATAATTGAATAACAGAAAACCGTGGAGTTATGGTGCAAATTTTGGTGCAAATAAAAAAGCAGCTATGAACTTTACTTCATAACTGCTTGATTTTCAGCTCCCCCTGTTGGACTTGAACCAACGACCCTCTGATTAACAGTCAGATGCTCTAACCAACTGAGCTAAGGAGGAATCCTTCGATAACTCAGGATAGTATCCTTTGTTTTTCGGGACGGCAAAAATAGGAGATTTTACATTTCTGCCAAATAGAAAATGAAAGCATGGTGTTTTTGTTGCACGTTTTTACAAAGCTTTTAAAATAAAAGGCTAAGTGGTTTTGCTTAGTTGCTAAAGATTTCAGGCAAACTGCTTGCACCTAAGCCCGTCTTTGTGTTTATTTATTTTATAATCCTGTCTATGAATTTCCTTGTACCCAGCACCTGCCTGCTATTACGCTACGCTCATGTGGTCAAATGGCGCTATTCGCCTGTCCTCTTCCCAACCGTTTACGTTACCTGTTAAACCCTATCCATGAAAACATTAACCCATACCGAGGAAAGCTACCAGTTGCAACAGGTGATCAATGAAAGCATCATACCCTGCCGCACCCTCGCGTCCAACTACGGCATTGAACTGGAAGTAATTGATGACCTGGCCTCATTTATCACCGTAAAAGGTGACAGCAGCGCACAAAAACAATTGATACAACTGATTGTAAACAATACCATCCGGCATTCAAAAGCTTCGAAAATTATTTTTACAACAAAGCAATTGCTACTGTCGGGTAAGGAAATGCTGATCGAATTTTCTTTAACCGATAATGGCACTGTACCAAAGCTGTCTTCAAAAACCTTTGCTTATTTCCGCACATTAATCAGGGCAAAAGGCATTGTTGAACATTTGAATGGGAAAGCGGAATTGATAGCAGTGCCGGGCCTGAACTCAACACTAAAAATCATTATCAAATACCAATGGCAGGATGTTCCGGCCATCATGTCGCCAGACAGGCATATCCTGGAAAATAATGCAGGTAAAAACATTCTGGTGGCAGAGGATAATGAAGTAAATCAAAAGGTGATCAGGAAGATCCTTGAAAGAAACAATATGCGGGCAGATTTTGCGGCTAATGGCAAAGAGGCTATTGACCTGTTTGAAAGAAACACTGATGCCTATGATCTTATTCTAATGGACCTGCAAATGCCTTATATGGACGGATTTCAAACGGCTAACTACATAAGGAGAAAACTTTGCAACAACATTCCCATCATTGCATTGACTGTGGGCTCGGCCCATCTTAATTATGCCAAATGCATAGAGGCGGGTATGAATCATTTCATCAAAAAACCCTTTAGTGAAAGAGATTTGCTGGCTGCCATTGAAAGCTTTTCTAAAATTCAATATCAAAAAGCAGGTTAAGCTATAATAAGCCGAACAATTTATTTTTCTCTAATCCTACAAACACGCCGTTCTCCCTTACCTCTACCGGCCAGTGTTTGAGGTAATAACCTTCGCCGCTAACGTTGCGCCCATTTTTCATGCAAAATTTATAACGATGCACCGGGCATACTACGTTGCCCACAGCATCTATATATCCATCGGCAAAATAGCCGCCTGCATGCGGGCATTTATAGGCGAAGGCAAACAGCCCGCTATTATGCCTGGCAATACAAATGCGTTTGCCGCCGGCTTCCACTTCTGTTATATTATTCTGGTTGAAGGTAATTTCTTCAACCGCATCAGCAATTTTTATCCATTCGATCTTTTTCTCGCTCATGGTGCCAGGTGGTCTGATGATTCAATGTCCGGTGATTTTATCCGGAAAGGTGCAGCGGCGCAAAGTTTTTACTTCTCCCCAATGGGTAGCCGTGGTTAATAAAAAAACTCGGTCTTGTATGGGTAGCGGATGCGATATAACTCTCTTACTTTCTCGAGGATGGTCTTGCGCAGTTCATCAATGTTGGTTCTTTCCAGCGCCGAAATAAAAATAGCATTGCCACCTGTTTCATGCTGCCATCTTGCTTTCAGGTCTTGCAAGATCTGTTGTTTGGTGTCTTCATCCAGCCATTCGTCGAACGTATTCTTTATGTACAGGTCCATTTTATTGAACACGGTGATGATGGGTTTTTCAAAAGCACCCAGTTCCTGCAGCGTTTTGTTCACTACGCCGATCTGGTCTTCGTAGTTGGGATGCGAAATATCTACCACGTGCAATAGAATATCTGCCTCTCTTACTTCATCCAAAGTGCTTTTGAAGCTTTCTACCAAATGATGCGGCAATTTCCGGATGAAGCCTACTGTATCGCTTAATAAAAACGGTGTGTTCTCATACACCATTTTGCGTGTGGTTGTGT